>JAKALX010000170.1 GCA_021823905.1 Chloroflexota bacterium
CATGCTCGAGTATGTGTTCATCGTCGACGGCACGCCCGCGAAGGTGCTCACGCTGTTGACGGGCATGCTCCTCGTATTCGCGATAAACATCCCCTTGCTCTTCGCGTTCTCGGTGGCAAGATATCAAGCCCCTCCGGGAGAGCACTGAGGCTCCGGCGAATCGAGCGGCGCCGCGGGCAGCGCTGAAAGCTGCCGCTTGCCAACCCGATTTCGCTGCGCCATCCAGGAGGTTCGCCCGGTACCGGGGGCGGCGATCGGAGACCGAGCTGGTGAGCGGGCCGGCGCCAGTTATAAAGGGCGCCGATGTCGAAATTCGCGCCAGCGTTCGGGATGCGTAGAATGCGCCGCACAACCTCACGCGTGCGGGAGAGTCAGCATGCCGACCGGTCCACTCTCCGGAATCAAGGTGCTGGAATTCAGCCAGATCATCGCCGGGCCCTTCTGTGGGATGCACCTCGCGGACATGGGCGCCGAGGTGACGAAGTTCGAGCCGATCGAGGGTGAGCCCTGGCGCCTCTCCGTCGAGCTCGTGCCCAAGGAGTCGCGGACGTTCCTCAGCCTCAACCGCGGCAAGCGCGGCGTCTCGATGGACATGACCCGGCCGGAGGCGCAGGAGGCGATCCACCGCCTGGTGAAGGATGTCGACGTGGTGATCATCAACTACCGGCCGGGCGTGGCCGAGCAGTTGCGGATCGACTACGACACGCTGAAGGCGCTCAACCCGAAGCTCGTCTACTGCGAGAACACGGCGTTCGGGCGCAAGGGGCCGCTCAGCCACCGTGGCGGCTACGACCTCATCGTCCAGGCGATGAGCGGCTTGATGGCGGGCGAAGCGAAGATGCAGGGCGACGTGCCCACCTACATCTACCCGGCCGTCGCCGATTACGCGACCGGGATCCAGATGGCGAATTCGATCTGCGCGGCGCTCTTCGCGCGCGAGCGGACCGGCAGGGGCCAGCGCATCGACTGCACGCTGCTGGGAACCGCCCTTGCGATGCAGACCTCGCAGTTCACCTGGATCGACGCCTGGGACAACGATATCCTGCCGCCCATGCTCGAAGGGCTGCACCAGGCGCGGGCGGAGATGAAGACATTCGAGCAGCAGGTGGGGGTGCACAACCAGTTCCGCCCGGCGGCGCCGGGGAACATCTACTACCGCGTCTACCAGACCTCCGACGGGTTCATCGCGGTTGGGGCGCTGAGCATGTCGTTGCGCGTGAAGGTTCTCGCCGCTACCGGGCTGCGCGATCCGCGGTTCAAGGAGGACGGATCCTTCGAGGTGTCGCCGCCCGGCTGGGCCGAAAACGGCCCGAAGTTGGTAGCGGAGGCGGAGGCCCTCTTCCGGACGAAGACGACGGAGGAGTGGGCAGCCGCGCTCGAAGCAAACGGCGTGCCCGCCGGCCCCGTCTTCTTCATCGAGGAGGTGTTCGGGCACCCGCAGGTGGCGGCGAACGGACTCGAGACGGAACTCGACCACGAGCTCCTGGGCCACTTCCGCATGGTCGGCCCGCCGTTCCAGATGTCGGAGACGCCGCTCGCCCCGCAAGGCCCGAGCCCGGTGCTGGGCGCCGACAATGAGCGCGTGCTCGCCGAAGCGGGCTACAGCGCCGCCGAGATCGAGCGGATGCGGGAGGCGGGAATCATTCGCTAACCCCGCGGGCTCAGACCAGAGACCGCAGCTCCGCGAGATGCTCCGCGTCATGCCGGTGCGGCACGAGCACGATGTCGTCGAAGCCAAGCGCCGACAGCCGCCGCAGCCGGTCCGCAACCGTCGCGGGCGGGCCAACGAGCGTGACCGCGTCGTCCGGCCCGTCGAGGCTGGGATCCGCGTCGAAGCTCACCACGATGTTCGTCACGATCGCGCGCTTGCCGCCGAAGATACGGAAGCGCTCGATGCCGTCGGCGAGCAGCCGCCAACTGGCGCGCGCACCAGAGCCGATCCAGCCGTCGAACTCGGTCGCGGCGCGCGCGACCCACCTCGACCCCGCCCACGAGCCAATCAAGATTGGCGGGCCCCCGCCCGTGCCGGCCCACGGCGCGCCAAGCGACGCTTCCCCGACTGTCTCGCCGGCCCACAGCTTCTTCATCGTTGCGAGCGACTGATCGAAGCGCCGGAAGCGCGAGTCGAAGTCCACGCCCACCGCCGCGAAGTCGGCCGGCGTCGAGCCCGCTCCCACCCCGAGCAGGAGCCGTCCGCCGCAGACGAGCTGGGCGGTGATGACCGCGCGGGCGAGGTTCACGGGGTTCCGCAGGGGGACCTGGAGGATTCCGGTGCCGAGCTCGATCCGTTCCGTGGCTCCCGCAGCCACGGCGAGCGCGATCAGCGGATCCTGGTAGAGGAACCCGCGGCCCACGGTGTCGAACGCCCAGGCGCTGGCAAACCCGGCGCTTTCGATCCGGCGGGCGCCCTCCGCGATGCTGCTCGCGCCGAGCGACGGTCCAGCGGGAAGCGCGATCCCAATCCTCGTCGTCGAAACGCTCGCCACGGCCGGGAGTGTAGTGGCTCGTCGCCCCGGCGTCACCTGGACTTGATACCCCAGCCGGGTACCAGTATGGTAATTAGGGAGGACAGCATGATCGCCGAAATCCACACACCGGATGCCCGTGAGGACGTGCTCACGCGGCTCGCCAGGATCGAAGGCCAGGTGCGAGGTGTCGCGCGCATGGTGGAAGGGGAGCGCGGCTGCGAGGCCGTCCTGACCCAGATCCTCGCTATTCGCGCCGCGCTCGACCGCACAGCCGCCGCTGTTTCGACGAATTATGTCGCGGAGTGCCTCCGCGGCGAAACCGCCGAGGTTGCCGAGCAGCGCCTTGGACGCGTCGTCAGCCTCCTCGCCCGCACCGGCTGATCGCCGTCGCGCACCTCGGAAACCGTTCCGGACCCGAACCACACGTGGAGCACGCGTTACCGCAATGAGCCTTTTCAAACGCACCCCAAATGCCCTCGAAGTCACGCCGGCCGACGCCCACACGCTGGTCGCGGAAGGCAAAGCCGTCCTCGTCGACGTCCGCGAGCCAAACGAATGGGCCAACGGACATGCCTCGGCCGCCAAGCACGTGCCACTCGGCTGGCTGGCCGCGAAGAGCGCCCAGCTCCCGAAGGATCGCGAAATCCTCGTCATCTGCCAGAGCGGCAACCGCAGTTTGACGGGAGCTCGCTGGCTCAACGACGCCGGCTTCCAGGCACGTTCGGTCGCCGGCGGCACCGCGGCCTGGGCGCGCGCCGGCCTGCCCCTCGGCCGCTGAAGGCCCTCGGAGGTTCCGTCATGGAGATCACGCAGTTTGTCACGGAGGCGCTCGGAGATGCCTCGTATCTGATCGTCGACAGCGGCGTGGCTGCCGTCGTCGACCCGCAGCGCGATGTCCGGCCCTTCGTCGCCGCCGCCGAAGCTCACAACGCACGGATCGAGTACGTCTTCGAGACGCACGTTCATAACGACTACCTCTCCGGCGGACGCGAGCTCGCCGCGCTCGGCGCAAAGGTCGTCGCGCCCCGCGACAGCGGCCTCCAGTTCCCACACGTCGCGATCGGCGACGGCGACGAGATGACGATCGGCGGAGCCACGCTCCGGGCGCTCTCGGCTCCCGGCCACACCTACGAGCACACCGCCTACATCGCCCTCGACGAGCGAAACGCCATGCGCGGAGCCTTTACGGGCGGCTCGCTGCTCATGGCCGCCGCCGGGCGAAGCGACCTCCTCGGACCGGATCACACCGACAAACTCCTCCGCCTCCAGTGGGAGACCGCCCAACGCCTCCGCAGCCAGCTTCCCGCCAGTGCGTCGATCATGCCGACGCACGGCACGGGCTCGTTCTGCAGCTCCGCGGGAGCGCGCACGGAGCGGATGGGTCCGCTGTCAGTCGAGCTTGGCCGCAACCCGGCGCTGGCAAGCGCTTCGTTCGCGACATTCCGGGCCATCCAGACAGCGTCTCCCGGGCCGATCCCCAGCTACTACGCATACATGGCCCCACTCAACCGCGAGGGGCCAAAAGTCGCCGTCCGGCCGCCGTCGCCGACGCTGCTCGAACCGGGCGAGTTCGCGGCCCTTGCCAACCACGGTGTGCGCATCGTCGACGCCCGGAGACGCCAGGACTTCGCCCAGGCGCACATCCCAGGGACGACAGCCATCGAGGACGACGGCTCGCTCCTCGCCTACCTGGGGTGGCTCGTTCCCTTCAACGCTCCCGTCGCGCTCGTCACCTACGACGCAGCCCAGGCCGAGCGCCTTACGACTGACCTCTTCCGGATCGGTTACGAGGACGTGCGTGGCTACCTGCCGTTCGCGAGCTGGGTCGCCGGGAACCACCCGACCGGCCGGATCGAGACCGTCTCGGCGCACGAGGTCGCGGCGGCCATCGACAGCGGCTCCCGGCCCGTGCTCGACGTCCGCTTCAGCGGCGAGCAGGACGACCTGCCGCTCACGGGCGCCCTTCGCCGCCCGATAGACCGCCTTCCAGAGTGGATTGACAACGCTCCGGACAATGCGCTCGTCGTCTGTGCCAGCGGCTACCGTTCAAGCGCCGCCGCGAGCATCCTGCAGGCGAGCGGCCGGCACGTCTCCGCCTTCATCAACGGCGGCGCGGCCGACGTGCTCCAGGCGCGAACGCTCATCGCGTAGTCGGGGCTGGCCAGAACCGCGGGCGAATCCTATGCCGCGGCGGCGGTCTCGGCTCGTTGCGACCGAAGCAGCGGCGACGCCGCGAACACCAGCGCCCCGGCGACGCCGACAATCACAGCGCCCGCGAAGAGCGCGGTCCGCACGCCCATGAACTCGGCCGCGAAGCCGCTGATCGCGCCCCCGAACGGCGTCAGGCCGAGGAGCGCGACCGTGTTGTAGCTCATCACGCGGCCACGCATGGCGCCCGGCGCGTTCACCTGGAGCAGCGTCGTGGTGGTCGCCGTGTAGACGGTCGTCACACCGCCGACGAGCGCGAGAATGACCAGCGCGGGAACGAGTGAAGGCGCCAAAGCGAAGCCGGCCAGCAGGCCCGCGCTCACCAGGATGCCGCCGATCAGCAGGCGGCTCTTGTCGCGGACGTCCCCGGCCGCGGCCAGCAAGAACCCCCCAACGAGCGTGCCCAGCCCCGGCGCCGAATAGAGCAAACCCAGCGCCCGCTCATTCGTGTGCAACACCTCGCGGGCAAATGCGGGCATCAACGTCGTGTACGAACGGCCAAAGATGCTGAACAGTCCCGAAAGCACGAGCAGGTTGAGCACCAGCCGGCTACGCGCGATGAAGCGGACGCCCTCCGCCAGCTCGTGGGCGAGCGACGTTTGCAGACGCTTGTGCTGGCTCGGTGATCGCATCAGGAACAGCGCGATAAGCACCGCGAGGAAGCTGATCGCGTTCAGCCAGAACACCCCGGCGAAGCCGATGTAGTGCACGAGCACGCCCGCGACCGCCGGGCCAACCAGCGCCGCCCCCTGGAAGGTGACCGAGTTGAGCGAGATCGCGTTCATCAGGTCTTCCTGGCGGACGATGTCCGGAAGCAACGCGTTCCGGGTCGGCTGGTCGACCGAGTTCGCGGCCGAGCTGAGGAAGGCGAGGATGACGACGTGCCAGACCGTCACCACTCCCGCGGCGGTGAGCCCCGCCAACAACGCGGCGAGGAGCATCGACAGCGTCTGCGTCACCTTCAGCAGACGGATGCGGTCGAGGCGGTCAGCCAGCACGCCTCCCATCGGCGGGATGACCAGGTACGGGAGCGAACGGGCAAGAGCGACCGCCCCAAGCCAGCCGGGGCTGTCCGTGAGCGTGATCACCAGCCAGCCCTGGGCGACGGTTTGCATCCAGGTGCCGGTGTTCGAAAAGAGGAGCCCGCTCCAGAGGAGCGCAAAGTCACGCTGCCGCAGCGCAGAAAACCGGGCCGGTGAGCCACCGGCAGCGGCTGACCCGTCCGGCGGCGCCGGGCGAGCCTTCGTTGGATCCATGGAGAGCAGTATCACGGGGACGTCCGGCGCGCGCGACCGGGGGCGGCGCGCGAGACAGCCCGGCGCCAGGTGCTGGGACGCCTGCTATCATTCTGATAGCGGAGGAGCCGTCGCGATGTCCGACATCCTCATCCGAAACCTGAGTCCCGCCACCGTCGAGTTCTGGAAGAAGCGGGCCGCAAAACATCGGCGGTCCCTGCAGGCGGAGATCGCCACGGTGCTCGACGAAACCGCCGGGCGGGAAGCCGCACTGGCCGCGAATCCCTATGCGGAGTTCGCCGCTCCGGCGGCCGAGATCCGAAAGCTTACCGGACGAACATTCCAACCGGACTCGACGGCGATCATTCGCAACGACCGGGATTCGGACCACGGGCGCAAGTCACGACGATAGCATTTTGCTAGCATGGAGCTTGAGATGGCGACTCTTCTCATTCGAAACGTCCTCCCGGACCTCGTGGACGAGCTGAAGGCCGACGCCGCCAAGAACAGCCGCTCCATGCAGGCAGAGGCCCTGGAGATCCTCCGAGCCGCCATAGAGATGCGGCGGAGGCACGAGGATTTCTGGAAACGGGCGGATGAAATCCGGCGGATGCGGCCGCCCTCTGACCACGAAAGCTGGGAGCAAATCGCTGAAGACCGGGAACGAGGGTACCGGGACGAAGATCTGTGACGCTCGTCGTCGTGGACGCCAGCGTTGCGTTCAAATGGTTTGTCGAGGAGCCGGGCGCCGATGCTGCATCAAAGCTTCGGTCAGCTGAATATCAGCTCTGCGCGCCGGAGATCCTTCCCATCGAGCTGGCCCATGGATTGCGGCGTCGGGTGCTTCGAGGGATCGCGGATCGCGGAGAAGCGCGTGCGGCCGTGAGCGTGCTGGGCAAGTTGCCGGTGGTCCTTGTGCCTAGCGGGAACCTGCTGGGTGATGCGTTTGAGCTGGCGATTTCACACCATCGCGGAGTCTACGACGCGCTCTACGTGGTTCTCGCCGCCCGCCTGGGCTGCCAGCTCGTTACCGCTGACCGCAAGCTCCACGCCGCCGTCGTCGGAGCCTTTCCGCAGACCGTGGTCCTGCTCAGCGATTTCTCGGCGGCGTAAGTACCAGCGTTTGGCGTTAGCCCCGCTCTTGCCCGATACTGGTGGTTCGGCCCGCGTGCGGGTCAGACGTGGAGGCGTGCCCTCGGGCAGGCCGTTTGCACACACACCAGGAGAGCCATCGTGGCAAAGAAGGTCCGGGCAGTGGTGACACTGCAAATCCCGGCCGGGAAAGCGAACCCGGCCCCGCCGATTGGTCCCGCCCTGGGCCAGCACGGCGTGAACATCATGGAGTTCTGCAAGGAGTACAACGCTCGCACGCAGAACCAGACCGGCCAGATCATCCCGGCTCAGCTCACCATCTTCGAGGACCGCTCGTTCACCTTCGTCCTGAAGACGCCGCCCGCGGCCGACCTCCTGCGCAAGGCCGCGGGCATCGACAAGGGCAGCGGGAACGTACGTCTGATCAAGGTCGGGCGCGTTTCGCGCGACGACATCCGCAAAATCGCCGAGACCAAGCTTCCCGACCTCAACGCGAATAGCGTCGAGGAAGCCATGAAGATCGTCGAAGGCACCGCCCGCTCGATCGGCATCGA
>JAKALX010000171.1 GCA_021823905.1 Chloroflexota bacterium
ACAGCCAGGGGATGACCGGGAGCGCCGCTCCCGCGCCGAAGAGAAAGAACGACGTGCTCGCGGCGACCATCGCGTTGCCGGCCTCTTCCTCCGACATCCCGAGCTCTTCGCGTGTCAGCGTGTCGAGCGCCGTCTCGTGGTCGCCGAGGATCCGTTTCGCGGCGTTGCGCGCCTCGTCCAGCGTGAATCCCTTCGCCTGGTAAATAAGGGTGAGCTCGGCCTCCTCCTCTTCCGGCATCAATTCGAGCTCCTCGCGCTCGATTCGAACCTGGCGCTGGAACGACTCGACGCTGCTGTGGACGCTGATCCATTCGCCAAGGGCCATCGCCAGCGACCCGGCGAGCAGGCCGGCGACGCCGGAGAGGAACACGACCTCGCGCCCGGGGCTGGCGCCGGCGACGCCCATCACCAGGCTCAGGGTCGAAACCAGACCGTCGTTGACGCCGAGCACGGCCGCGCGCAGGGCGTTGCCGCCGCCACGGTGGCGTCCCTCAAGGCGGGCGATGTTGACGCCCGTTTCGGCGTTGCCGGTTTTCGAGATCTCGCGAAAGAGCCGCGCATGAGAACGTTCGTCGGCCGGCAGGTTCTCGGCCAACGCCTCGGGCTGGTCGTCGTACATCGTGTTCGCGGCGACTTCCATCCGCGTCACAATCGGCGCGACCACCTGCGTGCCGAAACGACCCGCGATCCAGCCGAGGGCTCGAACGCGGAAGCTTGGTTTGTACTCAGGCACATCGGCCCCGGCCTCGCGCAGCTTGTTCAGCCAGAGGTTGAGGTGGCGGTCCTCGCTGATCGCGAGCCGCGAAAAGACCTCTTTCAGGTACGGGTCTTTCTCCGCGTCGGCGAGCCGCCGGTAGAGGGCGGCGCCGTCCACCTCGTCCTTCAGGTTGGCTCTGAACCGCTTGATGTCTGCTTCAGTGAAAATCGGCTTCGTCGGCGTTTCCGTCATGACAGAAGTTTACTCCGTCCGACGCCCGCCGGACCGCGTCTTGGGCACGGATCCTCCCGCCCGCCGCATCCGGTGGCCCAGGCACGCGAGGCCCAACCCGGCGGCGGCGATCAGGCAGGCAAGAGCGCGTGAAGCTTCAAAACCGTCGCCGTTCGCCTCCCTCCCGCTCCCCGTATTGGGCGGCAGGGGAGCAACGCTCGGCGTCCACTTCACCGGCACGGGGGTCGCATCGCCGAGCGCAACGGGAGCAGGCTGGACCGGTCGTTCGGTCGCGGCGGGGAGCGCCGTTGCGGTCGGAGCGGCGGCGACAGGATTCACGGCCGACGGCGACGGGTTCGCCACAGCAGTTGGAACGAGCGCCGGAAGGACCGCCAGTGGCGAAACCTTGCGGGTGTTCGTGATGGTGCACACCACCTCCTGTCCGGGAGCCACGTCGAACGTTGCGCTGGTCCCCGTGGAACACCAAATCGCCGACGTGTACTGCCCGAGATCGGTTCCCGGGCGAGCGGCCTCACCGACCGTGTGCCTCCCCGCGATGACTATCATCTTTCCGGAGCTGCCCCCGTCGCCAACACCGACGGCCATCCCCGCGGTCACACCATCAACCAGGAGCGTGAACCGTCCGTCGTCGGTGTTCGGCACGAGAACCTTGTTCACCGTGATGGCGCCGACTGGCTGGTTGTAGACGCAGACGAGTGCGACCGTCTGGCGCTTCGGCGTGAGATCGGCCACACCGTAGGCGGTGCTGTCGAAGGCGCCATTCGCGGCCGGACAGCTCGCGCGCCCGTCATAGAAGACGCGGTAGCCCAGGATCACGTAGCCGGCCTTCGCGGCCTCAGCGACGGTGTAGACGTTGGTCTCGAGGCCCGGGAAGCTGAGCACCTGGTTGTGATTGAAGGTCCACGACAGACCGGAAGGATTTGCGGAACCGCCAAATGCGGCCGTCGCATCCGGGTTCGCGCTCACAATGACGTGCCCGACCAGGAGCGTGCGCCTGACCTGCTGCGCCGACTGGTCGTTGAGAACGCATACCTCGGCCGCGGCGTCGGCGACGACGGTCACGGCGTCCTGGTCGTAGGCGGCCGGATCAGTCGGACACGAGCCACCGAAGGGCGCGAGCAGTCCGAGCCGTCTCCAGCCGTTGCCCGCGGCGTCCTCTTCGACAGTTGCGGCGCCGGTCAGCACACCGGTCACCGTCGCCGCGCCGCCAACGGCGATCGGCCCCCAGGAAGTCGCGCCGTTCACCGCTCCCGAAAACGTCGTGCCGTCCGCCGCCTAGGTTGACGTCTTCTGGGTGTGCACAACGACGCTGCCGGTCCGGCGCTCGTTGGTGAAGGTCACCGAGCAGGTTGCTCCAGGCGCCGGATGAACCGTGATCGAGGTCCCGGCCGAGCTCGTGGCGCCGCATTCGGCCGAGACAAGAACGCTCACCTGGGACCAGTCGGCGCTGACCAGGGTCTCGTCAACGACTACCTCGCCTGCCTTCGCCTGGACGGAGCTCCAGACGTCGTGGGTCGCGTCCCCGGTCGCCGGGGCGCCGGCGACCAACCCGTCGATGGTGACGGATGGCGCGCGCTTTGAGCCTCCCCGCAGGATGTACGTCGCATTGACGACAACGTGCGCAGGCTGGGAGGCGTTCGTGATGGTACACGTTATGTCCTGCGCCGCCGCGAGGGTCACCGCCGTGCCATTCAGCGTCGCGCCGGGGCAACTCCAGGCTCCGGCGGTCCAGCCGGCTGGTGTCGTTTGCCTGAGCGTGTGTTCGCCTGGCGAAACCTCGGTCCGCGCGTCCCAGTCAACCAGAACGCCATCGACTGCAGGCGTGAAACTGGCACCGGTCGCCGGCGGGCTGGCGTCGCCATTCGTGTTGTCGAGGACGGTCTTGAGCGTGAGGTGTGCCACGCAGCCGACGACCATGACCGCGTTGCCGGTGTCGTCGGTGACGGTCGTGGTGGCACCCTCGATGGACGCCGTGGCGGCGTTGCCGACCACCCCGCACGCCGAAGCATCCGTGACCACGTTCACCGTAATGGTCGCTGAGCCGCCCGGGGCGATCGACGCGACGGTGCAAGGCAGGCCGGAACAGGCTCCGCTCACACTGCCGAGCGCGCCAACGCCGTCCCCGCTAAGCAGCTGGTTCACGTGAACAGCGCTGGCCGGCGCGGTGCCGCTGTTCCCCACCACGATCGTGTATTCGAAGCCCGTGCCGGCCGTTACCTCCGGCGCAGACGGGTGAACGTCGATCGTGAGCCTCGGCTCGCAGCCAACGACGGCCGTCTCGACAGCCGGATCGGAGCGGTGGGCGGCGGCATCGCCTCCACCGCTGACCGTGGCCACGTTACGAAGCGTCTCGCAACGGTCCCCCGGCGCTGTCCCACTGATGGTGATGGCCGGAAGGCTCCCACCCGCACCGATCGCCGCGCTCGTCGCACACTCCACCACGTTCGCTGTACTGACCGCGCACGACCACCCGGAACCGCCGGCAGTGAGCCCCACGAGGCTCGCCGGCGCTTCATCGGTCACCGTGATCGCGCCCGACGTGGCCGCGCTGCCGCCGTTGCCAACAGTCACCGAGTAGCCAACCTCTCCGCCGAGTTCGACGGAGGCCGGCCCATTCTTGGCGATGGTCAGCCCGGGCGCGCACGGCGCGCCGGCGTACTCTCGAGCAACAACGTTCCCCTGAGTCCCGATCCCGATGCCAGGCCCGTCGCCCGTCTTCCAGGTGGCCGTCGCGGTGTTGGAAACGCTCACCGGCTGGCAGGCCGCGTTGGTGACGGCCGACGAACTGACCAAGATCGTCGCGCCACCGTTCGGAACCGCCAGCGCGCAGCCCAATCCCTGCAGGGTTGCGGTGTCGCAGGCGCCGTTGAACACGCCGGTTGTGCCGACCGAGCCCACGAGCCTCGCGCCGGTACCCGCGGCGTCGAAGACATCGCGGACGACGACCGCGGTCTCGGGCCCGGTGTTGGTGATAGCGATGGTGTAGTCATTGGCCTTGCCATTCCACGTCGCGGTCTTCGAAATCGTGAGGCACGAGACGTCCTCCACGCCGGGAACGGAAACGCTGACCGGCGCCATGTCCGGGTTGAGGTCGGTGCCGTCCGCCGCGCGAGCCGACGCGAGCGAGTTCGGCAGTTGGCCGCCGACGCACCTGTCCGCAAGCAGGCTCAGCGACCGGCTGACGCGGAAGGTGACGTCCTGGCCCGCGAGAACATGGCAACTGAACTGGCCGGCGCTCGTGCCGGCGGCACATCCGGCGCTCGACGACCCACGCTCGAACTGCGCATCCGTGTGCCCGCCGATGACGACCAGGTCGCTCTGATCTTTCGGGTTGGAGCCCTTATTCGAGATGGCGACATCCCAGTAGGCCTTGCCCGCGGCAACGTCAGAGCCGGCGGCCGCCATTGCGACCGTAGGGTAGGTGGTGGGAGCGCACGCGTCCGTGGTACTGCCCGGAAAGACGTTAGTCGCGATAGCGGTGGCGCCGGCCTCCATGTCTACCTCACGACCGCCAAACGTGGCGCCGACCGAGTTGCTCACCGTCTGCGAGGCGCAAGTCGTGTTGGTATAGCTGCTCATGGCGACGGTGATCGTGCCTATTGTAGGCGCGGTCGAGCTGCCGGCCGCCAGACCGAGCGAGCAGGTGACGCCGAGCGACGTCCCGGAAATGAGGCACGAGCCGCCGCTCAGGAACCCCGTGGCCTGGACGCCGGTTATCGTTTGCCCGGTCGAACTCGGCGTGAAAACGTCGGAAACCGAGATGGCCGACGGACTGGTGGCGCCTCCGCGGTTGCGAATCGTTATGACGTAGCTGGACGGACCTGCGGACAACTTCTCCAAGCTCAATAGCGCAGGCGCAGAATAGGAGTGCTTCAGGCAGACGAACCAGTTGTGTGGGTTGGTTGATTCCTTAGCTATCGTTGGAGGCGAACTCCCCGCCGTCTGTACACCACAGCCAGCCGACCGCAAGTCGATCGTCCGAGAGTCGGCAACGGGATCTGGGCTATAGCCAGCAAGCGTCCACCCGGGTTCCAGCAGACCCTCGGAGATTGTGTGCATGCTCATGTCAATGAAGACATCGAATCCATCTGTCTGTGAAGCGTTCTGGCCCAAGTGAATACTTGAACTCGCGGCACCATCGATGCTGATCGGCAAGTCAGTAGCAGGATGTACGTGTGTTGCGCTGTAGCCGAAGATTCGAATCGCCCGCTGAGCTCCATCACACACGTTGCTCAGGTTGAATTTCGTCGCCAATCCCACGATTGTCGCACTGCCGCCGAGCAGCACATCGGGGCCGGGGGTCCAGACATAGGCGTTCCGAGCATCCGACATGATGGATCCAGAGACGGCCCCGGCATTTGCGAATGTCAATGAGATCGACGTGAAACTGGCGGAAGAAACAACCAAGTGCCAGGCCCACCATCTCTCCTTACCAGCCGGTGGAGTGGGTGCAGGACAGCCACTTTTCGAAAATCCTGGATTCGTCTGGCCCACGTAAGTGCTGTTGAGCGGGATAGTGCCGTCTGCCCTCGCGGACAGAACCGTCGACGCAACGACTCCGGCGGCGCTGAGGACCACTGCCAGGAGCTCGGCGATGAACAGCGCGAGTTGCCGTCTACCAGATCTTCGATGGAGTGCCAGGGTCACGCTTTCGCCTCGCTCCGACCGCGGCCCGCGCGAACACCGGCCCGGCGACGCTCAGGGGCATTCCGCCCCGCTCACTCTCCCGTTCGCTGCCGTCCAACGCGCCCGGGGGACCCGCTGTTCGGCCGCCTGCCACTGATCCCGATCCGGCGACCGGCGAGCACAATAGGGCCAATCCGGGCCCGGAATCAAGCGGTTCGCGCACGTCCGAGGTCCGCCGAGATGCATTGTCATGGCCTCGAACCTGCCGCGTCGTACGCACGCCGGCCGGCGCGACGTTGCCGGCGCCATGGATTCGGACGCTGCCCCGTCGGTGTTTCGCCGGGTAGCCATTGGCAGCGGCGATATGCAAGGATGCCATCATGCTGCGCAGAGCCCCGCTCTTGCTGGCTGCTGGCCTGTTCCTCGTTGGCGTCGCCGGGCTGCTGGCCACGACGAAGAGCCCCGGTCAGACGACGCCCTTTGTCGGTCCGCCACGTCAGCAGGCTCCGGTCACTTCGCTCGCGGTGAATCCCCTTCCGGTTGCCCCGGAGCTGCCGCTGGGTCCGGCCGACGCTCTTCCGCCAACGTCCACGGCCGGAGCCGGCGAAGCTTCCCCGGCCGCTGTCGCCGCCGAGTCAACGCCGGCCGCGTCTCCGGACGCACGGACGCCGGTTGTGGCCGCGGCGGTCGCTTCCGATTCGACCCACCAGCTCGCACCCTCGCCCACCGTGGGTTTGAAACTGCGGACGCCCGGGATCGGGCGAGACGAATCGCCGGCGCCAGCGCCTTGACCCGGCAACCTCAGCCCCGATCCGCGTCCACGACTATCAGCTAGGCACGTGCGGCTGTACTCTTTCCTCACTTCCCGACTCGGAGAACCCCTGTGAAGATCCACGAGTTCCAGGCCAAGGAACTGTTCGCGAAGCATGGCGTCGCCGTCCCGGCGGGCCGGGTGGCGACGACGCCCGCCCAGGCACGCACCATCGCCCAGGAGCTCGGCGGCCGCGTCGTCGTGAAGGCGCAGATCCACGCTGGTGGGCGGGGCAAGGGCCGGCTCGTCGGCGCCAGCGAAACCGCCGCCATGTATCAGCGGCTCATTTCCGATCCGGCGAACACCTCCGGACAGGTGAAGGGCGACCGCGTCGGCGGCGTGCGGCTCGCAAACACAGCCGAGGAGGCGGAGCGCGAGGCGGCGAGCATCCTCGGCAAGCACCTCGTCTCCATCCAGACCGGCGCCGAAGGCAAGCTCGTGAAGAACGTTCTGGTGGAGGAGCAGTCGGCCGTCGCCAAGGAGTTCTACCTGGCGATCATCGTCGACGGCGCCCAGGGTTGCCCGCTGATCATGGCCTCGACCGAAGGCGGCCAGGAGATCGAGGTCGTCGCGCATAACAACCCCGGCGCAATTGCCCGAATCCCCGTGAACCCGGTCTCCGGCTTCCAGCCGTATGTCGGACGCGATGTTGCCGCGGCGCTCGGCCTGACCGGCGACCAGGCCGATCAGGCGGCGAAGCTCGCGGCCGGCCTTTACCGCACTTTCGAAGCCACCGACGCCAGCCTCGTCGAGGTGAACCCGCTGGTCCTGACCCAGGAAGGGAAGATCATCGCTCTCGACGGAAAGCTGAACATCGACGACAACGCGCTCTTTCGCCACAAGGACCTGGAAGCGTTGCGCGACAAGGACGAGGAAGATCCGCTGGAGGTGATGGCCCAGGACCTCGGCGTCGCCAACTTCATCAAGCTCGACGGCAACATCGGCTGCATCGTGAACGGCGCGGGCCTGGCGATGGCAACCATGGACACAATCAAGCTCGCCGGCGGCGAGCCGGCGAACTTCCTCGACATCGGCACCGTGAACGACCCGCAGCGTGTCGTCAGCGCCCTCAAGGTCATCATCGGCGACCCGTCGGTCAAGGCGATCCTCGTGAACATCTTTGGCGGCATGGCGCGCGTCGACATCATCGCCCAGG
>JAKALX010000172.1 GCA_021823905.1 Chloroflexota bacterium
CGGCACCGGCTCCACGATGTGCTGGTCGCGATCCGTCACCGCCGCACACTCGACACTTCGCACGAGCTCCGCCGCCCGAACTCGGAGTTCTACCTGAAATCGCCGGAGGAGATGGCGAAGCGTTTCGCGAACTGCCCCGAGGCGGTCGCCGGGACGCGACGGATCGCCGAGCGGTGCGTCTTCAACCTAGCGACCGATCTGCCGTACAAACTTCCTGCTTTCCAGACACCCGAGGGCACCACGATGGACAGCCATCTCCGTGGGATCTGCGAGCGGGCGTTTCGAGAGAAATACGGCCCTCGCGCCCCGGTAACCGAAGCCCAGCGTACGGACGCCCGCTACCGGCTCGACCGCGAGCTGTTCCTGATCGAGAAGCACCGGCTCGCGGGCTTTTTCCTCGTCTACTGGGAGCTGCTCGAGCTGGCGGGCCAGGTGGCACACGAACTCCACGGGCGGCCGCGCAACCTTCGTCCCGATGAGCGGCCGGTGGCGCGAGGAAGGGGATCGTCGGTGGCGTCGATCGTGTGCTACCTCATCGGTCTTTCCCACATCGACCCGGTGAAGTCCGAGCTCTACCTCGACCGGTTCCTGAACGAGGAGCTGTACTCGCTGCCCGATATCGACCTCGACTTTCCCCGTGACATTCGCGACGAGCTGCTGAAGCGCGTGCCCGATCACTTTGGGCCCGAGCATGCGGCCCTGGTGGCGGCGTTCCCGACCTATCGCTTCCGGAACGCGGTGCACGACGTCGGCAAAGTCCTGGGGCTGCCCGAGCCGTTGCTGACGCGGCTGACCAAACTCGGCGGCGGAATGTATGCCGGTGCGGAGGCGATCGCCGAGGGGATGCGGCGCATCCCGGAGCTGCGGCCGGTGGCGAAATCACCCGCGTGGCGCAACCTCGTGGAACTCGCCACCGAGCTGGAGGGCTTCCCCCGCCACCTCAGCCAGCACGTCGGAGGCATCGTCATCGCTTCCGAGCCGCTGTCGTCGATCGTGCCGGTCGAGCCCACGCGAATGGAGGGCCGCGTCGTCTGCCAGTGGGACAAGGACAGCGTCGACGATGCCCGTATGGTGAAGATCGACTTCCTCGCCCTGGGCATGCTTTCGGCGGTGGACGAGTGCCTGGCGATGGTTGAGGAGACCAAGGGCATACGGCCAGACCTGGGCCGGATCGACCATGCCGATCCGGAGATCTTCGCCTCGATCCAGGAGGGCGACACGATCGGGCTCTTCCAGATCGAAAGCCGGGCGCAGATCCAGTCCCTGCCGCGGACGCAACCGGCGACAATCGACGACCTCGCGACGCAGGTGGCAATCATCCGGCCTGGGCCGATCATGGCCGGGGCCTTTACGCCCTACATGGAACGCCGGGCTCGGTACGCGCGCGGCGAGCCGATGGAAATCGACTACGGCCACCCCGAGCTGGCGAAGCCGTTGAAAGAAGTCCTCGGGCCAACGCTCGGGCACGTGCTCTACCAGGACCAGGTGCTCCAGGTGGCTATCGCGGTCGCGGGCTTTTCGCCGGGCGAAGCTGACAGGCTCCGCCGGGCCATGAGCCGCAAACGTTCCCAGGAGGAGATGCAGGCCCTCTGCCGCCCGTTCTTCGAGCAGGCGCAAGCGCGGGGCTTCAGCGAGGCGGCGGTGGAGGCCGCCTGGAAGCGGATCGCGGCGTTCGCCGCCTTCGGCTTTCCAAAATCCCACGCCGTGGCCTTTGCCCTGCTGGCCTACGAATCCGCATGGCTCCGGCGCACCTACCCCGCGGCGTACTATGCCTCGCTCATCAACAGCCAGCCGATGGGTTTCTACTCGGTGGAGACGCTCTGCAACGACGCGCGCGGCCACGGGCTGGAAGTGCGATTGCCGGATGTGAACGCGAGCCGGGAAGGCGCATGGCCCACGGACGACGGCATCCAGCTCGGCCTTCGGCAGGTGACCCGGCTCGGCGGCGACTGGCGGACGCGGGCAAAAGGCGCCGCGGCACGTATCGTTGCGGTACGGAACGAAGGCGGCCCGTTTGCGTCGCTGCACGACCTTGTAACGCGCGCGCAGCTGGACCATGACGAAGCGGAGGCGCTGATCCGCGCCGACGCCCTGGGCAGCTTCGGTCTCTCCCGCCGGGAGTTGCTCTGGCAACTGGGGTTGTTCGTCCCGCGGAGGGCGGCGCAACCGGCGCTGGCCCTGCCCACGGATCCCGATATGGTCGAGCTCCCGGCGCTCTCCGGCTGGGATGGCGTGCTCTGGGATTTCGACACGCTGGGGCTCTCGTCGACTCACCCGATGGCGCTGGTTCGCCCGCTGCTGCACGAAGGGATCGTGACCTCTCGCCACATCGGCGGGCCGCGAAACGAAAACCGCCTGCCGCAGGGGATGACGGTCCGCGCCGCGGGCATGGTGGTCTGCCGCCAGAAGCCGAGCACGCCCTCCGGGCTCATGTTCATGTCGCTCGAGGACGAACTGGGGCTGACGAACGCGGTTCTCTACCGCGAAGTGCAGGACCGCTATCGCGAGCTGGTCTACGCAACCCCGTTCATCATCGTTGAGGGGACGATCGACAACGAACGCTCCGGTTTTCCCCACATCGTCGCAACGAAGCTCTACCGCTGCCCGCTGCCCTCCGGACACTCCCCAACGCCCACCAGCCACGACTTCGCCTGAACCCCGTTTGGCCGGCAGCCGGTCATGGCAACCGCTGCGATTCACACCCATGGGGACGAGCAGATGGCCGCTATTCACCGACGGTCGCATCGCTGCCACACCATTCGACGAGACCCGGCCGGAACATCCTTCTGGGCAGCTCATCGCTTCGAATGAGGTCCGTTGGATCCCAGGCTAATCGACCTGTCGAATCTCACCAATTGAATTGACCGGCGGATCTTGCGGTGCTAGAGTCCGCCCCCGGGACTGGGGCGCCCATCCTGGTCGCCAGTTAGGGGCATGTTCATGCACACTGCGAACTACTGGACAAGAGAGAAGATCACCCGCCGGAAGTGGCTCGCAGCCGCGGGTGGCAGCGTCGCCGGTGTGTCCGCGCTCGGCCTTGTTGGGTGCGGAGACGATGGCGCGCCGTCCACCGGCAAGACGACGACTCCGGCCGCAGCCAACAGCGCGAGCGCCGCGGCCGCTGCCCCAAAGCCTGGCGGCACGCTGACCATGCCGAGCATGACCGACCCCGCCACGTTCGACCCCTATACGAACCTCTCCTACAACAGCCAGGAGTTCGCGGGCAGCGTCTACAGCCGGCTGTTGAAACCAAAGACCGGAGACGGTATCGCACCGGCCGAACTGGTCGTCGCGCCTGACCTGGCGTTGTCGCACGAGATCCCGGATGGCGGGCTGACCGTCACGTTCAAGCTCCGGCCGAACGTGAAATTCCACGAGACAGCACCCGTGAACGGTCGGGCGTTCACGTCCGAAGACGCGAAGTTCTCCTTCGAACGGTATCTCGCAATGGGCCAGCAGCGTACGGCATTTGGAGCAGTGGACCGGTTGGAGGCGCCTGACCCGGCCACGCTGGTTTTCAAGCTCAAGAAGCCCAACGCCGCCTTCCTCACGTACGTCACCTGGGGGAGCTACGTCTGGATAATGCCGAAGGAAACGATCGGCAACGACAACAAGCACCCTGAGGGGCCGCCGCACATCGGGACCGGGCCATACGTTTTCGACCAGTACACGCCTGCGACGGCCGCCAGTTTCAAGAAGAACCCCAATTACTTCCTGCCCGGGCAGCCGTACATTCAGGAACTGCGCCGCATCATTGTCCCCGATTCGTCCACGATTCGCGCAAGCTTCCGCTCGGGCCAGATCGACGTCCTGACCTGGAACACGGCCATCGGTGAGCCGGATATCGACTCGGTACGGAAGGCGAACGCCAACGCCAACTATGTAGGATTCCCATCGTTCAGCCTTGAGACCTTCTATTTTGGCGAGACGATTACCGAGCCGCCGTTCAAAGACGAGCGTGTCCGCCAGGCGGTCTCCATGGCAATCGACAGGGATGCGTTGCTGCAAGTTTCGTCTAACGGCAAGGGAGAGTGGTCGACCCTCTTCCCCGCCAAGTTCAGCCCGTGGTGGCTCGACCCGCGCGGCAAGGACTTCGGGCCGTCGGCCAAGTACTTCAAACGCGACATGAAAGCCGCGAAGGAACTCCTGGCCGGAGCAGGCTACCCCAACGGACTGGATACCGACCTGAACGTGACGTTCGACTACGGCGCCGAGGCCAAGGAGCGCTACGAACTCGTAGCGGCGATGCTGAAAGACGTCGGGATCCGGGCGACGTTGAAGTCGAAGGAGTACGCGGCCTACCAGTCCACCACCAGCGTCGGGAAGTTCACCGGCCTGGCCTATGGACCCTATGCCGTCTATCCCGACCCGGATGGGTTCCTCGCAACCTATTGGCGCTCCTCAAGCCCACGGCGGAAGTCAAAATGGGTGGACCCTGAGTTGGACGCGCTCATCGAGAAGCAATCCACATCGTTCGATGCCGAACAACGAAAACAAGCGGTGTGGGAGATCCAGCGGCGTGTGGCGGAAAAGTCCTACGCTCCGGCAGGCGTGAATGGCATTAGTTACATTGCCAACCAGCCCTGGGTGAAGAACTACTATCACAGCATCGATTACGGAGCGCCGTCCAACTCCGTGGTGAATGCATGGATCGATCGTGGTTAGAAGGGTTGCCCGGGGCCCCTGCGACGGAGCCTCGCCTTTCGCGGCGTGTCGGAGGGCAATCCCCCCGGTTGGCCGCGGCCAGTAGCCAGCCACCAACCCGAAGGAGCAGCCATGGGCGCCTACTTCCTGCGCCGGGCGTTGCTGGGAGTGCCAACACTCATCGGCGTGACGATCTTGGCGTTCGCGTTGCTCCGGCTGATGCCGGGCGACGTGGTGGCGGCGATCCTGGGAGAAAACACTGCCTATGCCAAGGACGCCGATCAGCTTCGGGAGAAGCTGGGGCTTAACGATCCCGTGCCCCTCCAGTACGGGAAATGGATGGCGAAACTTGCGCATGGCGACCTCGGGACATCGCTTCGCACCGGCCGTTCAATCACGAGCGAAGTGCGAGTGCGCCTGCCCGTGACGGTAGAACTCGGGATGCTGGCCATGTTTTTCTCCATGCTTGTGGCGTTGCCCGTAGGCGTCATTTCGGCGGTGCGCCAGGATACGGCTATTGATTACGCGGCGCGTGGAATGGCGGTCGCGATGCTTGCCGTTCCTTCGTTCTGGCTCGCCGTCATGGTAATCACCTGGCCCTCGGTTTGGTGGCAATGGTCTCCACCGGTGAGCTACACCAACCTTTGGGAGAACCCGCGCGCCAACCTGAGCCAGGTTGTGATACCGGCGCTCATCCTCGGGACAGCCGCCGCGGGCTCCGTCATGCGGATGACGCGGACGCAAATGCTCGACGTATTGCGCCAGGACTACGTTCGGACAGCGTGGGCGAAAGGGCTGCGGGAAAGGGAGGTCATCCTCCGGCACGCCCTTCGAAACGCGTTTATCCCCATTATTACCGTGATTGGCCTCCAAGTCCCCGTGCTCATTAGCGGCACGGTCGTGCTCGAAAACGTATTTGCTATCCCCGGGATGGGGCGATTCCTACTGGAGGCGATTTCCACGCGCGACTATGCGGTCGTACAGGCCATCGTGCTGATGCTGTCGGTAGTGGTTGTGATCACGAATATCTTGGTTGACGCGATCTACGCCATCATCGATCCCCGCGTGCGGTATTCATGAAGGGGAAATCGTGGTAACACCCGATTCGCTGGCCCTGTCGTTGCCAACGGCGGGGGGCGCCGCGGGAGCCTGGCACGCGGTGGTCTCCTTCGGACGCAGGAAGCCTGTGGCCGCCGTGAGCGCGTTTGTGATCCTGCTCTTGCTGACGGTCGCCGTGTTCGCGCCCCAGATCGCCCGCTATCCCTATGATGAGCCGCACGTCCGTGACCGGCTGCAGGGACCGTCGGTCAGCTATTGGCTCGGCACAGACGGCACCGGCCGCGACACCTTCAGCCGCCTCGTCTACGGCGCTCGCGTCACGATGATCGTGAGCGTCGGCGCGGTGGTGCTGGCCACTGTCGTCGCGGGGACGATTGGCATCGTCACCGGCTACTTCGGCGGCCTTGTCGACACGGCTGTCCAACGGCTCGTGGATGTCTGGATGTCGCTGCCAGGTCTCGTGCTGATCATCAGCGTCGTGGCGGTGTTTGGGACGGGGATAACGCAGTTACTCGTGATCCTGGGGTTTGTCTTTGCGGGCGGGACTTCACGCGTCATACGAAGCGCTACGATAACGATCCGCAGTAGCGTCTACATCGAAGCGGCGCATGCGGTGGGAGCGCCGCACGTGCGGGTGATGCTCCGCTACATCCTGCCCAACGTTCTCCCCACCATGATCGTGGTTGCCACCGTGCAACTCGGTGCCGTCATCCTTGTGGAATCCGCTCTCAGCTTCCTCGGTTATGGCGTGCCGCCGCCCTTCCCCTCGTGGGGGGCGATGCTGAACACGAGCACCACACAACACATGCTCAAGCAGCCGATGCTCTCTGTGTGGCCGGGGTTGGCAATTACCTGCACGGTCTTCAGCTTCAACATGCTGGGGGACGGACTTCGCGATGTGCTCGACCCGCGCATGCGGGGGAGCCGGTGATGGCGGCCCAAGGTCAACCACGATTGTCATCACCCGAAAGGCCGTTGGGCCGGTATCGAGTGATCGAGTTGTCGGGCCTGGCCCCATTGTTAGTGGGCAAGACGTTCGCCGACCTGGGTGCGGACGTCATCAAGGTAGAGCCTCCGGGCGGCGATCAGGCTCGCCGCCTCGGGCCACTCATCAATGGACGGACGGACGCGGACGCCGGTCTCCTGTGGACGGCATACGGGCTTGGCAAACGAAGCGTGACGCTGGACATCGAAACGGCAGGCGGGAGGCGGCTGCTGCGGCAACTGCTGGGAACCGCGGACGTACTTGTTGAGGCCTTTCCGCCAGGCAAGCTCGACGCGGCCGGGGTGTCCGTGCCGGATCTCCAGGCTTCATTCCCACAGTTGGTCATAACATCGCTGACCGCGTTCGGGCAGCAGGGGCCGTATTCGAGCTACCAGGCGAGTGACTTGGTCCTGTTCGCCATGGGTGGCTACCTGAATATGACTGGCAGTCCCCAAGGGCGGCCGCTGAAGCCTTCCGCCCCATATCAGACCTTCTTGCATGCCGCCATGCACGCCACCATGGCGACGCTCCTCGCGCTTCGCCAGCGAAACAAGACCGGCCGGGGCGCCCACGTCGACCAATCCATTCGCGATACCGGGGTATGGATGCTTACGCACACCTACCAGCACTACGACATGCTGAAGGTGAACCTCGGCCGCCAGGGCGCCGCCCGCGACATGGGTGGGAGCGCCGTACGCCTGCCGTCTGTCTACCCCACCGCGGACGGCCATATCGTCTGGCTCTTCCTCACCGGGCATGTCGGCGGCCCCAGCGTGGACGCTCTGGTCGGCTGGATGCGCGAGGAGGGCGCGGCGCCGGATTGGTGGGGCCTGGCACG
>JAKALX010000173.1 GCA_021823905.1 Chloroflexota bacterium
ATTCCTTTCCGGCTGCCCACCGAAGCGGAGCGCGAGTACGCGGCGCGCGGCGGTTGCGAGGGCGACTGGCCGTGGGCCGGCTCCGAGACGGATCACCCCGCGTTTGCCGTGCTGGCGGCGGCGGACCGCCCGCACGTGCCGGGACCAGAGTGCGCGAACGCGTACGGCCTCCGCTGCATGACCGAGAACGTGCACGAATGGTGCCTCGACTGGTTCGACGCGGGCTACTACGCCGCCTCGCCCGCGTTCGCGCCGCCGGGGCCCGCTTCAGGGCGGCGGAGGGTGAGCCGGGGAGGCGCCTGGCGTCACTCGAACAAGTTCACCCGGGTCAACGCGCGTTCGAGCCTCGACCCGTCGTTCCGGTACAGCGATTTCGGCTTCCGCGTCTACGCCTGAAGCGCCCGCGCTTCAGGCGTGCGGTCCTGTCCCCCGCTCCGGGATCGGGTTTGTGGTTCGCAGCCTAGCGCTTGAAGAGCCCCATAATCGCCGCCTTGGCGAGCGTATTGAAGTTCAGGTTGAAGCCGACAACCGCGGCGGGGGTGTCGGGGCCCACCGGCAGCTTCTCCTGGGAAACGGCGAAGACGGTGAAGAGGTAGCGGTGCGGGTGGTCGCCGGGAGGCGGGCACGGGCCGCCATAGCCCGGCTTGCCGAAGTCGGTGCGCGTCTGGAGCGAGCCGGCGGGCAGCAGGCCGCTGTCCGGGTTGCCGGCGTCGAGCGCCAGCTCCGTCATGCCTGCCGGGATGTTCACGACGAGCCAGTGCCAGAAGCCGCTCCCGGTCGGCGCGTCTGGGTCGTAGCAGGTGACCGCGAAGCTCTTCGTCCCCTCGGGAACGTCTTCCCAGCGGAGGTGCGGCGAGCGGTTGCCGCCCGCGCAGCCGAAGCCAAAGTTGGCCGAGAGGATCTGGTCGGCCTGGAGGTAGTCGCCGTCCTTGAACGTGTTGCTGGTTACCTTCATCTCGTCACTCCTTTACGAGCAAAGATAGTAGTCCGATTCTCGCGTGGTGCATCCTCCACCCGCTGCGGGAATTCGACGACAGGAACCTCCTCTGGCCGGCCTGCGTCGTTGGTAAAGGCCGCGGCATGGAAGAGCTGAAGTTAGAGGACTCTCATCTCCGTCCAATCTACCGGTAACGCCCCCGCCGAATAGTTGTTTCATCAACCGATGGCTGGCGGCTAGCCCGCCGCGGGGAGGAAGAAACAGTGGCAGCCTCTCGATATAGTCGGCTCAAGCTCGGTATCGTCGGCGTGGCGGCCGCCAGCATGATATTCGGCGCCGCGTACTTCCAGTCGAGCGCGGTAGCCTCCGGACCTGGCGCGCTCCAGGCGTCATCAGCGGCCAGCGCCAACAGCGACCTCGTGACGTTCTCGGCCACGAGCGGGTCGGTCCCGGCCACGGCGAACCAGACCGCGAAGAACGTGACGACAACCCGGGCGAAGACGACGCGGGGCTCGTGACGTGGGACGGAATGAGTGGACTGCACTCGGCCTGCTTGCGGCCACGTTCCTGGGAGGGGCGGCTCTCGCCGGGCCCAGCGGCCAGTTCGCGTGGTTCATAGCGCGGGCGTCTGGCCTGGCGGCGTTTGGCGCCCTTACCGCGTCGATGGTGCTGGGCTTGCTCGTTTCCACGAAAGTGTCGGAGCCGAGGGTTCCCCGCATCTTCAACTTCGAGATTCATAGCTTCGTTTCCGTGCTCGCGCTGACCCTGATCGGCATCCACGGCGGCTCGCTCCTCTTCGACGCGTCGTTTCACTTCACGCCGCTGGCGCTGTTGCTGCCGTTCGCGGCGCCGTACGCGCCGATCTGGACGGGTTTGGGCGTGATCGCGGCCTGGCTGGTTGCGGTCGTCACGGCCAGCTTCTGGGCGAAGAAGCGCATCGGCCACAGAGCCTGGCGGAAACTCCACTACGCCTCGTTCGGCGCCTACGTGCTGTCGCTCGTCCATGGGATGTCCGCTGGCAGTGACACGTCGAACGGACTCGTGTACGCCTTCTACGGCCTCTCGGTGATGCTGGTGGCAGCGCTGTTCGTGCTGCGGCTGGCGGGCCCACGAAAGTCCGTGACGCACCGGCCAGCCGCATCGCCGGCCGCCAGTGCCGTGCGTCCGCAGGTATCCGCCATCGCCCCTCGACGCGAAGTTCGGCCGGCGAGCGCTCGCAACGCGTCGCGGCTGGCAGACCAGTCGCGCGGCCGGCAGCGGATGGCCGGCACGGGGCCGAATCGATTCCTGGCGGTGGTCGCTGGTGCTGTTGCAGCTGGTGGCATCGTGGCGGCGGTCTTGCTCTCTGGCCCGAATGTCTCGGCGACGGTCGCGAACGTCGGCTCCAGCCTTGCCCAGATTGCACCGTCGCGGACGAGCCGCGGCTCGTAGCTGCGAGACCAGCTACTCGAACTGCTCGCGAACGAGGCGCCGCTGGATCTTCCCGCTGGCGGTCCTCGGAAGCGAGTCGACGCGCCGGATGAGACGGGGAACCTTGTAGCCGGCGAGCCGCCCGCGCAGGAACGCTTCGAGGTCCGTGCCCTCAGTTGGCCCACTCCAGACGACGGCGGCGGCAACCACCTGGCCCCAGCGCGGGTCGGCGACGCCGAAGACAGCGGCTTCGAGCACGCTGGGGAAGGCGAGGAGCGCGGCTTCGACCTCCGCGGGATAGACGTTCTCGCCGCCGGAGACGATCAGGTCGTCGCGGCGATCGAGGACGTAGAGGAAGCCGTCGTCGTCCAGGCGGCCAACGTCGCCGGTGTGAAGCCAGCCGTCCTGGATCGCCGCGGCCGTGGCCTCGGGATTGCGGAAGTAGCCGGGCGTGATCGTCGGGCCGCTCACCAGGATCTCGCCGGGTTCGCCTGCCGGGGCGTCGATCCGCAGGCTTGTCGTGACGAGTGGCTTGCCGGCGGAACCAACGTGAGCGCGAGCGTCTCCGGGCGAGAGGGTGGCGACCTGGCTGGCCGCCTCGGTGAGCCCGTACGTCTGGATGACGGGGAAGCCGCGCGCGAGGGCGCGATCGAGGAGCTCGGGAGTGACCGGGCCGCCGCCGACGAGGACGACGCGCAGGGCCGGTGGCGAGGGCCGCTCGTCAGCGTCGAGCAGACGCTGCAGCATCGTCGGGACGACCGAGATATGGCTGATGGGCGACTCGTGGAGCGCGCGCACGACTTCGCGTTCGTCGAAGCCGGGATGGAGGACCATCGTCGTTCCGTAAATCGCGCTGCGCAGGACGATCGAAAGACCGCCGACGTGGAAGAGCGGCATGCAGGCGAGCCACTGGTCAGCCGGTGTCACCCCAAGGTTGAAGGCGGAGCCAGCCGCGCTGGCGGCAAAGTTCCCGAAGGTCAGGACGGCGCCCTTGGGACGGCCCGTCGTGCCGGACGTGTAGATGATGCTGTGCGCGTCGTCGAGGGCGTGACGATCAACCGGCTGGACGCAGGTAGCTGGCGGCAACGGCAGAGTCAGCGGCGACTCACAGCCGGCGATTGCCGCCGCCTCGATCGCCGCTGTGCGGGTTGCCTCGTGGCAGAGGAGCAGCCGGACGCCGGCGTCTCGCAGTTGGAAGGCGAGCTCATCGGGGGTGAGGCGGCAGTTGAGGAGGACGAGCGTCGCTCCTGCTCGCGGAACCGCGTGCGCCGCCTCGACCAGCTCGAGGGAATTCGTGCAGAGCACGGCGACGCGGTCGCCGGGGCGGATCCCGGCTTGTTGTAGGGCGCCGGCGAGGCCGAGAACGCGGGTGTTCAGCTCGCCGTACGTCAGCGTGAGGTCGCCGGCAACGACGGCGGGGTGCGCCGGGAGCACGGAAGCGCGGTGTGCCAGCCAGTCGGGGATGAGATCGTTCGGCAACTCAAATTTCTCCCCGTGGGCCGGAGGCGTAGCGGCTCAGCGCTCGTTCGTCGAGGCGCACGCCGAGGCCCGCGTGAGCGGTAAGCCGCAGGCAGCCGCGACTGACGCGAGGGATGCCAGCAACGAGGTCGTCTGCGAGCAGGGCCAGGGTCGCCAGGCCGCACGCTAGCGGCGGCTGCCCGGCGAGGGCCGCGAGGTGCATCGCCGCCGCGGTTCCTGCCCCTGTGTCGAACATCGTGGTGACAATCACCGGGAGGCCGGCTTCACGGGCGAGCGCGGTCATTGCAGCGGCTTCGCGGAGGCCCGATGCCATCGGCTTGATCACAACGGCGTCGGCCGCTCCGGCGTCGATGATGGCCTGGAGATCCTCGACCGTGCGGCACGATTCGTCGGCCGCAATCGGGATGGGCGAGGCGCGACGAACGGCCGCGAGCGTCGCGATGGCGCTCGGGCCGGCTGCCGGCGTCGGTTGCTCGCAGAGCGCCACGCCGAACACGGCGAACCGGGGAAGCAGGTCGCGGGCCTGCGCCTGGGTCCAGGCGCCGTTCGCGTCGATCCGCAGGGTGACATTGGGGCCAGCGGCTGCGCGGACGGCGGCGACACGCTGGACGTCCGCGTCGTCGCCGAGGCCGGCCTTGATCTTGAGCGTGCCGAAGCCCGCACGGACGAGCCTCGCGGCCTCGAACGCCGCGGCCGCCGGCTCCGACGCGTCGATCGTGGCGTTGACGGGGATGCGGTCCGCAACCGCTTCTGCAGGAAGACCCGCCTGATCGGCCAGCCATGCCGCGAGCGGGACGCCGGCAGCCTGCGCCGCGAGGCCGGCAAGCGCGGTTTCGACCCCACAGCGCGCCGCAGCCGCCGAGCCGCGGGAGATGCCAGGCAGCGCCCTGTCGCGTTCGCACGCCTCCATGGGCGAAAGGCTGGCGATGCTGACTGCCAGCGTTGCGAGCGCGCTGGCAGTTTCAAGCACACTCCCGCCGTTGTAATGCGGAAGGGGCGACGCCTCGCCGAGCCCGACGAGACCAGAGTCCGTTTCGATCCCGACGATCAGGCCCTCGCGCGCTTCGATCGTCCCACCGGACGTCACGAATGGCGCCCGGAACGGCACGCGGAACGGCTGCCACCAGGTGCACCGGATGCGAGCGGCGGCTTCAGCCGGAGTCGCGGCCGCCCGCGCCTGGCTCATGGGCGCCGCGGGAACGCCTTGAGGTCGGAGTAACGCGGCTCGCGCTTCTCCAGGAAGGCGTCGCGGCCCTCGTTCCCCTCGTCGCTCATGTAGAAGAGCATGTTCGCGTTGTGGGCCAGCTCGGTGATGCCGGCCATGCCGTCGAGCTCGGCGTTGAAGGACGACTTCAGGAGGCGTATCGCGAGCGGGCTCGTGCGAAGGATCTCCTTCGCCCACTGGACGCCTTCGTCCTCGAGGCGGTCGGCCGGCACGACCTTGTTGACGAGGCCCATGTCGAGCGCTTCTTTCGCGTCGTACTGGCGGCAGAGGTACCAGATTTCGCGGGCCTTCTTCTGCCCGACGATGCGCGCGAGCTGGATCGAGCCGAAGCCGCCGTCGAAGCTGCCGACCTTCGGGCCGGTCTGGCCAAAGCGCGCGTTCTCGGCGGCGATGGTGAGGTCACAGATGATGTGAAGCACATGCCCGCCGCCGATCGCGTAGCCGGCGACGAGTGCGATCACAGGCTTCGGAATGGAACGAATCAATTTGTGAAGATCGGTGACGTTCAGGCGCGGGACGGAGTCGGCGCCGACGTAGCCGCCGTGGCCGCGGACGCGCTGGTCGCCGCCCGAGCAGAAGGCGCGGCCTCCTTCGCCGGTGAAGAGGATGACGCCAACCTCGGAGTCTTCCCGGGCGCGCGAGAAGGCGTCGATGAGCTCGAACGTGGTCTCCGGCCGGAAGGCGTTGTGGACCTCCGGGCGATTGATGCTGATCCGGGCGATGCCTTCAGCCTTCTGGTAGAGAATGTCGTTGTACTCATGGGCGGTCTGCCAGGCGATGCTCATGGGGTCACTCCTGCGGTCGTGGTCGGGTTGGAGAGGAATTCGATGATAGTTGCCGCGCAGCGTTCCGGCTGCTCGATCTGAGCGGCGTGTCCGGCTTCGGGAATGATGACCGAGCGCGCGCTGGGGATCGCATCAGCCATCTCGATCGCGATTTCGGTGTACTTCGCGTCGAGCGCGCCAGCCAGTGCGAGGACCGGCATCGGCAGTATTGGAAGCAAGTCGTGCAGCGCCTGCTGGGCGCCGGTACCCATGCCGCGGAGGCTGTTCGCGAGGCCCACCGGGCTGTTGCGAAGGCGGCCGGCACGGATCGAGGCACGCACCTCGGCAGGAAGACCGCGCTGCGAGGCGAAGAGCGGGATGCTCTCCCAGTAGTCCGTGAACGCCTCGATGCCCTCGGACTCGATCATCTCGACGAGCTTCGCGTCGGACGCGACGCGTGCGTCACGCTCCGCCTGCGTGCGCAGGCCGGCCGAGGCGCCGACGAGGGCGAGGCGCTCGACGCGATCCGGGTGGGCCGTTGCGACGTGCAGTGCCAGGCGCCCGCCCATTGAGTAGCCGAGCCAGTTCGCGCGGGCGAAGCCGAGCCGTTCGATCACGGTGGAGACGTCGCCGGCGGCGGTCGCCATGCCGTAATGCACGAGCTCTGTCGGCGCGTCCGATTGGCCATGACCGACAACGTCGATGGCGAGCGTCGTGAAGCGTTCGGCCAGCAACTCGCCGAAGCGTCCCCAGGAGCGCGCGGAACCGGTGAATCCGTGGAGGAGCACGAGCGGCGGCCCCGAGCCAGCCAATTCCACGTTTAGCGCGAAGCCGGGGCTGACCTCAACGCGCACGCGGCACCTCTCAGGAGACCGGCTGCGACTGGACCGCGCGCGCGGCCGCGGCCCATGCCTGGCGGTGCATTTCGACGTTGCGGGCGCGATCGGTCCGGAGCTCGATGACGCGCAGTCCGCTTCCGCCGGTGAGGGCTGCGCGGAACTCGTCCCAGTCGTTCGGGACGAGGTGCGCTCCGCCGTACATCCGGACCGCGTGGGAGAAGTCCAGGTTCGGTGGCGTGCCGAACCATTCTTCGAATACGGACGGGTGCGCGGCCTGCGGCAGGTAGTGGAAGATGCCACCGCCGTTGTTGTTCACGAGGACGACGGTCAGGTCGAGGTGATGCCGCGCGGCCGCCCAGAGGCCGTTGAGGTCGTGGTAGAACGAGATGTCGCCGATGACCAGGACCACCGGACCGTTGCCCGCGGCGGCCGCGCCAAGCGCTGACGACGTGACGCCGTCGATCCCGGCCGCGCCGCGGTTCGCGACGAGTGTCAGTGGCTTCGCGTCGGAAACGAGGAATGAATCCAGGTCGCGCACGGGCATGGAGTTGCCGGCCAGGATCGTCGCGCCCGCCGGCAGGGCCTGCTGAAGCTCGTTGAAGACGCGCGCTTCGAACGTTTCCGTGAAGCCGAGCGAGGCAGTCTGCATCGCCTCGCGGGCGGCGGCGTTCGCCGCCAGCCATCGTTCGGACCAGCCTGCTTCCGCACGCGTCCCGCGGACTGACCGTTCGAGCGCGGTCGCGCAGCGCTCCATTGCGCCGTGGAGGACGACGGTGCTGAGGGCGTCCGGGTCTCGCCAGCTTCCTGGCAGGTCGCAGAGGATGTGCGTGGCTTGCGTCTGGC
>JAKALX010000174.1 GCA_021823905.1 Chloroflexota bacterium
CCCTGAACCCCACCCTTCTCCCACCCCCTAACCACCGCCTCCCCTACACTGGGGTTGTGGACCAGGCCCACATTCGCAACTTCTGCATCATTGCCCACATCGACCATGGCAAATCCACGCTGGCCGACCGGCTGCTCGAAGTGACGGGCACCGTGGCGAAGCGCGACATGGCCGCGCAGCTGCTCGACTCCATGGATCTCGAGCGCGAGAAGGGCATCACGATCAAGGCGGCGGCAGCGCGGATGTCCTACACGGCGCCGGACGGCATCGAGTACGAGTTCAATCTGATCGACACGCCGGGGCACGTCGACTTCGCCTACGAGGTTTCGCGCAGCCTGGCCGCCTGTGAAGGCGCGATCCTGGTGGTCGACGCCTCCCAGGGGATCGAGGCGCAGACGCTGGCGAACGTCTACCTGGCGATGAACCAGAACCTCACGCTCATCCCCGTGCTCAACAAGATCGACCTGCCGCACGCGGAGCCCGAACGGGTGGCCGCCGAGCTTGGACGCGTGATTGGCTTCGCCCGCGAGGGGATCCTCCTCGCGAGCGCGAAGGAAGGCACCGGCATCGCCGAGATCCTGGAGGCGGTGGCGAAGCGGATCCCGGCGCCCAAAGGCGACCCGGAGCTGCCGCTCCGGGCGCTGATCTTCGATTCGAAGTACGACGCGTACAAGGGCGTGGTCGCCCACGTTCGGGTGTTCGAGGGCCGCCTGGCGGGCCGCGAGCACCTGAAGTTGATGGCGACCGGCGCGACGTTCGAGCCGCTCGAATACGGCGCCTTCAATCCCGGCATGCGTCCGCTCCCCACGCTCGAATGCGGCGAAGTAGGTTATGTCGCCACGGGGCTGAAGGATGTGGCCGACGCACGGGTTGGCGACACGGTGACGCTCCAGTCGAACTCGGCAACGGTGCCGCTGCCGGGCTACCGCCAGGTGAAGCCGATGGTATTCGCGGGCATTTATCCGACCGACTCAGACCAGTACCAGGAGCTGCGCGAGGCGCTTTCGAAGCTCATCCTGAACGACGCCTCGCTGGTCTACGAGCCAGAATCGTCGGTCGCCCTCGGGTTTGGTTTCCGCTGCGGGTTCCTCGGGCTGCTCCACCTCGAGATCGTTGGCGAGCGTCTCGAGCGCGAGTACGGGCTTAGCCTCCTGACGACCGCGCCGAGCGTCGAGTACCACGTTCGCACCACGCGCGACGAGGAGCTGATCGTGGACAACCCGGCCGACCTGCCGGACCCGTCGCGGCTGGCGGAGATCTCGGAGCCGTGGGCGAAAATAGACGTCATCACACCCAGCCGGTACATCGGCCAGGTGATGGAGCTCGTCACGACGCGCCGTGGTGAGTTCCTGCGAATGGAGTTCCTGGAGCCCGAAAGCGACGTGGCCCCCGGCGAGGCTCGCGTCCTCCTTGAATACGACGTGCCGATGGCGGAGATCCTGGTGGATTTCTACGACCAGTTGAAGGGTTCGACCAGCGGCTACGCGAGCCTCGACTACCACCTGAGCGGGTACCGGCCAGCACGGCTGGTGAAGGTCGACATCCTGGTCAACGGCGTGCCCGTGGACGCGCTCTCGCTGATCACGCACCAGGCGAACGCCGAACGCGAGGGGCGCGTGCTGGTGAGCAAGCTCCGCACGCTGATCCCGCGGCAGATGTTCGACGTGCCGCTCCAGGCGGCGGTAGGCGGGAAGATCATCTCGCGCGAGACGATCCGCGCGATGCGCAAGAACGTGCTGGCGAAGTGCTACGGCGGGGACATCACGCGAAAGCGGAAGCTGCTCGAGAAGCAGGCCGAGGGCAAGAAGAAGATGAAGCGCGTGGGGAGCGTGGAGATTCCGCAGGAAGCCTTTATGGCGGTGCTGCGACTGCGCGAGTGAGGCGCAAGGCGCAAGGCGTAAGTGAGCAGGGAGCGCGGCGCTGATGGGAACCGGCCGAAACACGCTCGAAATCGCCGGGTGGTACATTGCCCGCGAGTAGCCCCGACGGGACCAATGCATCTCCCAGGAGCGTTTGCCGCCATGATCAAAGCGTTCGTTCTCATCGTCGTCGATCCCGCGAAGACCGTGGACGTCTACAACCAGCTCCGCACCGTCGACGGCATCAGCGAGGTGTACCAGGTGATGGGGCCGTACGACATCGTCGCCGTGGTCGAGGTTGCGAACCTGACTGACGTGCCGGCGGTGATCAGCCGTCACATCCGAGCGGTCCAGGGGATCGAGAGCACCACCACCTGCGTTACATTCCCCGAATCCAACTCGTAATCAGGCAATCTCGGGCTGCCGCGGCGCGCGCCTAACGGCGCGGTCCGCTACCGTGGCTGTTGCCGGGAGGACGGCGAGCGGGATCCCACGATGCGTCCGTCGTGCACGGACGGCATCGGCGGACGGGGATGCGCAATGTTGCCAAACCAGACCGAAGATGGCTCCGACGTCGTCATCGAAGCGCGGAACGTCGAGAAGATTTACAACACCGAAAGCGTGCGCGTGCACGCGCTGAAGGGCGTCAGCCTCCAGGTGCGGCGCGGCGAGATGGTCGCGATCATGGGCCCTTCGGGGTGCGGGAAGACCACGCTGCTGAACACGCTCTCGGGGCTGGACGATTTCGACGCCGGTCTCGTGCTGATCAACGGCACAGACCTGTCGCACCTCGCGGACGACCGCAAGACTGAGTTTCGCGCGCACGACATGGGCTTCGTTTTCCAGACGTACAACCTGCTGCCGGTGTTGAGCGCCGTAGAGAACGTCGAGCTGCCGCTGATCGTTTCGGGGACGAAGCCGAAGGCCGCGCGGGAGATGGCGCTTCGGGCGCTCGACCTGGTCCATTTGCGGGACCGGGCATCGGCGCGACCGGCGCAGCTCTCGGGCGGACAGCGTCAGCGGGTGACGATCGCCCGCGCGCTGGTGAACCGGCCGGCGATCATCTGGGCCGACGAGCCAACGGGCGCGCTCGATTCGAAGACCGCCAACGAGATCATGGAGCTGATCGTGGACGTGAACCGCGAGGAGCACCAGACCTGCGTCCTCGTCACGCACGACCCGAAGGTTGCCGCGCGCTGCCACCGCACGATCCACATGGAGGACGGCGAGATCTCGCACGAGAACACCCAGGCCGAGATGGCCGCGCTGGCCGCGGCCCACTAGGCGCCGGCGATGGAAGAGCTCTTCGGGATCTCGATGACGTACATCGCGGCAGGGTGCGTCGCGGCCACGGCGCTCATTTTCCTGTTTGTGGCGTTCATCGCCTGGCGGAACCCGGTGATGTTCAAGAACGGGTTGCGCAACATCCCGCGGCGCAGGGCTCAGACCGCACTCATTGTGGTGGGTCTCATGCTCTCGACCGTGATCATCACCGCTGCGTTCGGCACGGGCGACACGATGACCCACAGCATCACGAGCGAGGTGTTCACGATGCTCGGGCCGGTCGACGAGTTCATCATTTGGGACACGAAGTTGCACCCCGCCGCCGAGGACAAGCAGCTCATCCCGCTGGCGGACGTCCAGAAGTGGCGGGACGAGTTCAAGAACGATCCCGACATCCACGGGTTCCTGCCATCTGTCCGCGAGGTCATGCCGTTTTACAACCAGCGAACACGGCTCAACTTCGCGTTCCCGAGGCTGGTTTCGAGCCCGACAGCCGACCTTGACCGCGTCTGGGGCAGACTGAAAGACGTGAATGGCAAACGGATCGAGCTTGGAGCGAACGAGATCGCGGTGAACGAAGCGCTGGCCGACAAGACGGACACGAAGCCCGGCGACATGGTCACGATCTACTACCTGGACAAGCCGCACGACCTGACGGTGAAAGCCGTTCTTCCGAACACCATGGTCGCCGGAACGACCGACACGGTCGTCCGCGAGGGCGCCGCGCTCAACTACGATTTCCTCACCGGGCTCACCGGCCGGCAGGGGATGGCGAACGCGGTCGGCGTCTCCATCGACGGGACAACGCGAGGAGGCCTCGATCGATCGGCGCAGGCGGCGGCCAAGCTAAAGGCCGCGATTGCCGGCACGAACTTCAAGGTCGAGGAGTCCAAGCGCGACGCGGTCAAGCTGGCCCAGCTCTACGGGAACATCTTCACCACGCTGTTCGTGGTCATCGGGTTGTTCTCGATCGCGGCGGGCGTGCTGCTCATCTTCTTGATCTTCATCATGCTCGCTGCCGAGCGAAAGCCGGAGATGGGCATGGCGCGAGCGGTTGGCGCCAAGCGCAGGCAGATCGTCGAGAGTTTCCTGGCCGAAGGGATGGGCTACGACCTTGGATCGGCGACCGTCGGGCTGTTCGTCGGTGTGGCGGTGGCAGCGATCATGATCGCCTTCGTGAAGTACGGCGCCGGCGACAAACTTGGCCTCAACCTCGAGTTCTCGGTCGCGGCGCGAAGCCTGGCGACCGCGTTCTGCCTCGGTGTCATCACCACGTTCATCGTCGTTTTCCTGGCCTCGTGGCGGGCGAGCCGCCTGAACATCGTTTCGGCGATCCGTGACCTTCCGGAGTCGCGGCCCGCGAACCCCGAGGCGGCGACGGCGATCGGCTACCTGCGCGGCACACTCAACGGCTTCGTTGCGTTCGGCTTCATCGTCGTTTCCATCCTCGGCGTGCTCCACTTCCCGGACCCGCCGATCGCAATTCTCTGCCTGATTGCGAGCATTCCTGGGCCGTGGATCGCGATGCTCCGGAACAGCAACTTCGGCGCTCCACGCGGCGCCCGGAAAGAGGGCGAGCGCCTCCCCTCGTGGCCGCTCATTCTCGGCGGCGTCACTGCGGTGATCGGCGTCGGCCTGGTGATCCTCGCAAGCTATGGGCTCGCGCTCCTCGTCGTGCGGCTCACGCGCGATCGCAAGCCGTCGTCGATGCCCACCTGGCTCATCGTCGTTGGATTGCTCGTGCCGCCCCTTGCGCTGGTGCTGGCCGGCCTGCAGGACCGGGGCCGGCCAGTCGCGTGGAGCGTGGGGGTCGGTGTGGTGGGTCTGGTCTCGGGCGTGATGCTGGTGCAGTGGGGGATGGACGCCGACAGGTACTTCCAGTTCGGCCTCGGCGCGTCTCTGATCATGCTCTGGGCGGCTGTGTCGCTGCGCTACTTCCACATCCACGAGCGCTTGAGCTTCAGCGTCACGAGCGCCGCCCTGCTGGTGTTCTGGTACCTGCTCCCCGGCGGCCGGCTGGAATGGCTCTTCGGCAAGATGGATGCCGGGATCGAGATGTTCTTCCTCAGCGGCGCCACCCTCGTGACCTGCGGCACGTTCCTCGTCGTCTACAACGCCGACGTGATCCTCCCGGTGATCGAGCGGGTCGGCTCGCGCTTCGGCCGGATCGTCCCCGCGGTCAAGACGGCCGTCGCCTACCCGCTGACATCCCGGTTCCGCACCGGCCTGACGATCGCGATGATCGGCCTGATCATGTTCGTCCTCTCGATGCAAAGCGCCCTGAACACGAACTATGCGAAGGTGTTCAGCAGCGACGACGCGCTCGGCGGCTTCGACGTTCGCGTGATGGTCAACGGCAACAACCGGACCGGGCCGATCCTGCCCGCGATCGCCGAAGGGAACGCAACGCTGCCACCGGCGCAGCAGGCCGACCTCTCGAAAGTGGTCGCAGCGGGTGAGATCCGCAGCGCCAGCCCGTTCGAGGTGAACATCAAGGATCCGCTGGCGCCGGTGAGCTCGCCCGACAAAGAGTGGAAGCAGTACTACCTGCTGGGCGCCGACAACGCCTTCCTCGACGCTCAACGACTGCCGCTCCAGTACCGCGCCTCCGGCTACGCCGACGACGGCGCCGTCTGGCAGGCGGTCAAGTCCGGCGTGAACCTGGCGGTCATCCCAGCGCTCCTCACCGTGCCGCAGAATGAGTTCAACGGACCGCCAACCGGCATCGATTCGCCGCTCGAACTCGACAAGAGCCGGACAAAGGCCGGGTTTGAGCCGTTCAAGCTCACGCTGCGTGACCCCGGAAGCCAGAAGCTCACCGAGATCACGGTCATCGGCCAGATGAGCGACTCGGCGGCGACGTTCTGGCCAGGGATCATGATGACAAAGACAGATCTGCTGACGGCCTTCCCGGACTCGAAGGGGCAGGCGTTCTTCCTGCGCCTCCAGAAGGGAACCGACGCGACGGCCTACGCGAAGCGCGTCGAGGCAGCGCTCGTGAAGGCGTCCACCGACTCGCTGCGCAAGGTCATCGACGACAACATGGCGGTGAACCGGACGTTCCTGAACATGTTCCAGGGGTTCCTCGCGCTCGGCCTGATCGTCGGGATCGCGGCGCTGGGCGTCATCGCGTCGCGAGCGGTGGTGGAGCGGCGGCAGCAGATCGGCATGTTGCGGGCGATTGGCTATCAACGCCGCATGGTTCAGCTCAGCTTCCTACTCGAATCCGGCTTCATCGCGAGTTCGGGGATCGTCCTCGGGCTGGCGCTCGGTCTCAGCTTCGCATGGAACCTGTTCACGGGCGGCGCGGTGGGCAGCGGCTCATCAACCGCCAACGTCTCGTTTACGGTTCCCTGGGCGCAGGTGCTCGGGGTCACGGCGTTTGCGCTGATCGCTTCGCTCGTGATGACCTGGCTGCCGGCACGGGCCGCATCGCGCGTGGCGGTGGCCGAAGCGCTTCGCTACGAGTAGCGGCAGGCCACACGAAAAAGTGGCCAGTGATTGCTCACTGGCCACTCGCTGGCACGAACTTCGAGTCGAAGCGCTAGATGAGCGGGATGAAGCGGCCAACGTTCATGACCGTCCGGGCGCGAAGAAACGCGGCAAGGCCACGCTCGTGCGAAGCGTGAGCTGGCGCCTTCTTCGGCTGCTCGCGACGGGTGTAGTACTCCTCGCGAAAGCGAGCTTGTGCGGAGGGCTCGCCGGTTGGCACCGCGTGGAAATGGCTCAATTCGTAGGACATTGGAGCTCTCCCTCTCTTTGTGATTGTGCGAACAATCACAATATACGGGAAAACGGCCAGGAAGTGAAGCTCGACCGGGTTAACATCGGAGACTTCGATACGCTACGCCCGCCAGAGCGATAGCACGAAGCCGTCCGGGCCCATCACCTGGCACTCCTCGCGGTCCCCGTCCACGTACGGCGCGGTAACGGCGAGTCCGCCCCGGCGCTGAGCGGCGGCGAAGGCGCGGCCAACGTCCGCGACGCGGAAGCGCAACTCCGCGCCAACCCCGCGAGCGAGGCCCTCCCTCGCCAGCGCCTGGTACCAGGGATGACCGCGATAGGCCTCGTCGGCGTGGATCATCACGGTGCTGTCGCCAGCTTTGAGCGAGGCGAAGCCGGGGTGGCGCTCCACGACATCGAGGCCCGCGACCTCCTCCAGGAAGCCCGCGAGGGCGAAAACGTCGGTGCTCCAGAGAATGATCCCAAACGTGCCGTCGGCGCTCATGGCGACCTCGAAAGCCTGCGTTGACCCCACTATAACTGTCGGTCAAGTGTTAAGGTGACAACTCACCATAACGCTCCGCCCACGGGAACTGCCCGCGG
>JAKALX010000175.1 GCA_021823905.1 Chloroflexota bacterium
GGGATCACGCCGCGGCGCTGGCTGCTCGCCTGCAACCCGCGCCTGGCCGCGGCGATCACGGCGCGCATCGGCGACGGCTGGGTGTGCGACCTCGACCGCCTCGCCCTCCTGCGCGGCCACGCGGACGACCCCGCCTTCCAGGACGAGTTCCTGGCGATCAAGCGGGCGAACAAGGCGGCGCTCGTCCCCGTGATCGAGCGGTTGTGCGGCCTCGCGGTCGACCCCGCCTCGCTGTTCGACGTGCAGGTCAAGCGCATGCACGAGTACAAGCGGCAGCTGCTCGCGGCGATGCACATCATCGCGCTCTACCGCCGCGTCAAGGCCGACCCGCCGGCCGCACTGGTGCCGCGCACCTTCATCTTCAGCGCCAAGGCGGCGCCCGCGTACCGCATGGCCAAGCTCACGATCCGCCTGATCAACGGCATCGCCGAGGTGGTCAACCGCGACCCCGACGTCGCCGGACGGCTGCGCGTCGCGTTCATCCCCGACTACCGCGTGACGATCGCCGGCCTCGTCATCCCGGCCGCCGACCTGTCGGAGCAGATCTCGACCGCGGGGATGGAGGCGTCGGGCACCGGCAACATGAAGCTGGCGCTCAACGGCGCGCTCACGATCGGCACGCTCGACGGCGCCAACATCGAGATCCGCGACGCGGTCGGCGAGGAGAACATCTTCATCTTCGGCCACACCGCCGCCGAGGTCGCCGAGCTGCGCGGCAGCGGGCGCTACGACCCCTGGGAGCTGTACCGCGCCGACGCCGAGCTCGCCGGCGTGATCGACGCGCTCGCCGACGGAACGTTCGCCGGGCCGGACGCCGGCCCGCTGCGCGAGATCTGGTCGGCGCTGATGGAGCACGGCGACCGCTTCATGCACCTGGCGGACTTCCGGCCCTACCTCGAGGCGCAGGCGCGCGCCGCCGCGCTGTTCGCCGAGCCGCGAGCGTGGGCCGCGAAGGCGATCCGCAACGTCGCCGCGATGGGCTCGTTCTCCTCCGACCGCGCGATCCGCGAGTACGCCCGCGAGATCTGGGGGCTCGTACCGGCGCCGACGGCCGCCGGCGAGGACGGGCTCGGCGGCCACGAGTGCTAGCGCCGGCCGAGCGTCGTGACCCGGACCACGACGAGGAGATCCGGCCCCGGCGAGGCGGGCGACGTCGGCCGGCGCGACCGGCGGCGCCAGGCGCCGGCCCGGCCGCGTCGAGCGCGCGGTGAGGCTGACGCGCAGGACGCACCGGCGTCTACCAGCCACGCCGAACCAGGTACCGATCTCAGCGGTAGCGATTCCATTGGCGCGCTCGGAAGACTCCACGGGCCCGCAATCGATCGGAGCTGCGGTAGTCTGTCACACGGCAAGGACGAGCCCATGAACAGCGGCGACGCACTCAAAGACATCGAGAACCTCGAAAGGAACCTGTGGGCCGCGGCCGACAACCTACGCGCCAACTCGGGCCTGGTGTCGTCCGAGTACTTCATGCCGGTGCTCGGGATCATCTTCCTGCGGCACGCGGCGAACCGGTTCGAGTCGGCGACGCGGCAGATCGCGGCCGACCAGGCCGCAGGCCGGATGCCGAAGCGGAAGGTCACCAAGTCCGACTACCTCGCTCGAGGTTCGATGTGGTTGCCGGAGCCGGCGCGCTACGACTGGATCATGGAGAACGCGACCGTCAGCGCGAAGGGGCTGCCGAAGCTCGTCACCGACGCCATGACGACGATCGAGGCCGAGTACGAGCCCCTCGCAGGCGTGCTCCCAAAGGACTACGGGATCTTCGAGCCGGCGGTGCTCGAGGACCTCATGCGGGGGTTCAACAGCGAGCAGATCCGGCAGGCGAGCGGCGACGTGTTCGGCCGCCTCAACGAGTACTTTCTCGCCCAGTTCTCCGCCCAGAAGGCCTACGACAACGGCGAGTTCTTCACGCCGCCCGCGATCGTCCAGACGATCGTCAACGTGATCGAGCCCGACCACGGCGTCGTGTTCGACCCCGCAGCAGGGTCCGGCGGGATGTTCGTCCAGTCCAGCTACTTCATCGCGCAGGAGGGCGAGGATCCGAACCGCAAGGTCAAGTTTTTCGGCCACGAGAAGAGCCGCGAGACGATCCGCATCGCCAAGATGAACCTCGCGGTCCACGGGCTGGACGGGAAGATCGCCGAGGCGATCACGTACTACGAGGACCCGCACGGCCTCGCACCCAAGAAGGCGATGTCGCCCGGCGGGTGCGACTTCGTGATGGCCAACCCGCCGTTCAACGTGGATCTCGTTGACGCCGAGAAGATCAAGGGCGACACGCGCCTGCCGTTCGGCCTGCCGGGGATCAGCAAGGGGAACGGCACGAAGGGCAAAGGGGCGAAGGACCGCAAGGGCACCGTCTCCAACGGCAACTACCTCTGGATCTCGTACTTTTGGAGCTACCTCAACGAGACCGGGCGCGCCGGCTTCGTGATGTCCTCGCAGGCATCGAGCGCCGGCCACGGCGAGAAGGAGGTCCGCCGCAAGATCGTCGAAACCGGCGACGTCGACGTGATGCTGTCGATCCGCTCGAACTTCTTCTACACCCGCACCGTGCCGTGCGAGCTGTGGTTCTTCGACCGCGGCAAGCCGGCCGAGCGCAGGGACACCGTCCTGATGCTCGACGCGCGCCACCTCTACCGCAAGGTCACCCGCAAGATCAACGACTTCTCGCCCGAGCAGCTCCGGAACCTGTCCGCCATCGTCTGGCTCTACCGCGGGCAGCGCGCGCGTTTCCTGGCGTTGGTGAGGGACTACCTCGCGCAGGTGTGCAAGGAGAGCAAGGGGGTGCCGGACGCGCTCGCCCCGTTCGAGTCCGCCCTCGAGGAGCTGAGCGCTCAGTTCGCGGCGCTGAGGAAGGCGGTCGAGCTTGCCTCCGGGCTCGGACCGCAGCAGCGACAGACACTCCTCGACGCGGCGGCCGAGTTCACGGACGCCGGCACGCTCTTCGCCCGGGATCGCGCGAAGGTTCTGGCCGACCTCGCCGCGTTCGTGCGCCGCTTCGCGGCCAAGCCGCCGAGGGACAACGCCGGCCAGCGCGCGGCGCGCGAGGCGTTCGAGCCGGTTGCGGAGTCGCTGCGTGGCCTGGTAAAGCAGGTTGACCTCGTGACCAAGCTCGCCGCCCGCGTGTCGGATCAGGGCGCGGAACTGGCGAAGGATGAATCGGTTGCAGCCGCCTGCGACCGCCGTGCGGCAGGGCGCCTCATGAAGCAGCTCGACGAGGCGCGCAAGGCCGCCGTCGGGCAGCTCAATTCGGCGGCCTATTTCCACCGGCAAGTCGCCTGGCTCGAGGATCGCTTCCCCGATGCTGAACTGCGCGACGTCCTAGGCCTGGTGAGACAGGTCACGCTCGCGCAGATCGAAGCCGCTGACTGGAGCCTTGCCCCGGGGCGCTACGTCGGCGTCGCACCGCCCGAGGAGGACGAGGACTTCGACTACGAGCAGGCGATGCGCGACATTCACACCGAGTTGGCCGACCTCAACAGGGAGGCGGCAGAACTGGCGGCGAGGATTCAGGTGATGTTCGCAGAGTCGGGACTATGACGTCACGAACGCGACGGATCCGTGAGGTCGCGGAAGTCATCATGGGTACTTCGCCACAGGGTGACACCTACAACAACGTCGGCGAAGGACTGCCACTACTGAACGGACCAACAGAGTTCGGCCAGAGTCACCCGCACTGTACTCTCTTCACGACAGCTTCTGTCAGGGAGTGCAACGCCGGCGACCTGATCTTCTGCGTGCGTGGCTCAACAACTGGCCGAATGAACTGGGCTGACAGACCCTATTCACTTGGCCGTGGAGTCTGCGCGATTCGTGGCGAGACCGAACTCGACACAACGTACATCCGCTATTGCCTCGACTACCAGCTCCCCGCACTCCTTAAACTTGCGGGCGGCGCCACCTTCCCCAACCTCCAACGGGAGACCATCAGGGACTTCGAGATTCCGTTTCCATCACACCGCAAAGAGATCGCCTCAAGGCTCGGCACCTACGACAACCTGATCGAGAACAACCGACGGCGGATGGTGTTGCTGGAGGAGGCGGCGCGGCAGCTCTACTGCGAGTGGTTCGTCCGTCTCCGCTTCCCCGGCCACGAGCACACGAGCGTTGTCGATGGGGTCCCTACGGGTTGGCAGCGTCTGACCCTCGGAGCAGCCTGTTCCAGCCTCGAAGATGGCGACTGGGTTGAGACCAAGGACCAGGGCGGTGAGGACTACCGACTGCTCCAGATATCGAACATCGGTGTGAACAGCTTCGTCGAAACGGGCAACTGCCGCTTCGTCACCGAAGAGACCTTCAGGCGACTTGGGTGCCGCGAGGTCACCCCCGGCCAGATCCTCATTGCTCGCATGCCTACGCCTATTGGCAGAGCCTGGCTTGTGACGGAGATGGCATGGAAAATGGTGACGGCGGTCGATGTCGCGATCCTAACGCCAAGGCCCGGGGCTGACGAGTTCTTCTTGGTGTACCACCTGAACTCCCCCCTGAACCTGGAGCAGTGCGAGCGGCGATCAGTTGGGGCGACCCGGCCGCGAATCGCCCGGCGCGAACTGGCGGGGCTCCCAGTCCTACTGCCGGCTCAGGAGCTGCAGGGGCTTTTCCGTGAGGTTGTCGCGCCTCTCACCCTCATGCGGAGCAACCTGTATCGCCAGAATGACAAGCTGCGCGCAGCTCGCGACTTGTTGCTTCCGCGGCTGATGAGCGGCGAGATCGCGGTGTAGGCTCTGACATCTATTTCTCCCGGATGGTTGCTGAAACCATCCGCGTGAAATACAATGCAGCCCATGAAGACGCGTCTGGGCCGGCAGGAGTCGGCGATGCTCGCGTACCTGCAGATGCGCAAGAAGCGCACGGTGCGGATGGGCGAGCTGACGGGCCCTCTGCACCTCAGTCCAACCCAGGAACGGGAGTTGTTCCGGCGCATGCTGCGCGGCCAGATGATCGCGCGCGTACGCCCCGGCGTGTTCCTCGTGCCGGCGACGCTGCCCCTCGGGGGCGCCTGGACGCCCGGCCCGGCCCAGGCGCTCACGGCGCTGATGGAGGATCGCAAGGGGCGGTACCAGATCTGCGGGCCCAATGCGTTCAACCGGTACGGCCTCGACGACCAGATCCCGAACCGCGTCGTCGCCTACAACGACCGGGTCTCGGGCGAGCGCACGATCGGAGCGGTGTCGCTCATCCTGATCAAGGTGGCCACGCGCCGTCTGGGGGGCACCGTGGTCGCCACGACGCCCGACGGCGAACGCGAGGTGTGGGCGTCGCGGGTGCGAACGCTCGTGGACGCGGTCTATGACTGGGCGCGCTTCGCCAGCCTGCCGCGCGGTTTCGGCTGGATCCGTCAGGAACTGCGCACCCGGCGCGTGTCGGCGGCAGATCTAGTCGCAACGACGCTGCGCTTTGGCGACAAGGCGACGATCCGCCGCGTCGCCTGGGTGCTCGAGCAGGAGGGCGTCGCGGCGCCCCTACTCCGCAAGCTCGAACGGGCGCTCCCGTCCTCGTCCACCCTGGTTCCGCTCAACCCCATGAGGCCCAAGCGCGGGCGCGCCGACCGGCGCTGGGGCGTGGTGGTCAATGAAGACGTCTGACGCCGAGCCGCCCTTCTGGTATCGGGACCGCGACCTGTTCCGCGCGGCGGTGTCGTTCACCGCTACCCGGACCGGGTTCGCCGAGCTGCTGATCGAGAAGGACGCCCTATGCACGCTGCTGCTCGAGCAGCTCGCAGGGGTCGACAGCCTGGTCTTCAAGGGTGGGACGTGTCTCGCGAAGGTCCACACCTCGTTCTATCGGTTGAGCGAAGACCTGGACTTCGTCATCCCCATGCCGACTGATGCCACGAGGCGGCAGCGTAGCGGGCGTACCGCGGAGCTAAAGGACGCCGTTGCCGCGCTGCCCGAGCAGCTGCCGATGCTGCGCCTGTTCGAGCCACTACGAGGAGCAAGCGACTCCCGGCAGTACCTCGCGACCGTCGTCTACGCCTCAGCCGTGTCCGGAATCGAGGAGACGATCAAGCTCGAGATTGGGTTGCGTGAACCGATGCTCGAGGCGTCGGTCAGTGCGGACGCGGCGACCGTTCTACGGCACCCGGCCACCGACGCGCCGATGCTTGCGCCCGTGCGCCTGGCGTGCATGTCGCTCCGGGAGACGCTGGCCGAGAAGGCGCGGGCGGCCCTGACCCGGCGCGAGCCGGCGATCCGCGACTTCTTCGACCTCGATTACGCCGTACGCGTGCTCAAGGCCGATCTGACCGAACCGGCGCTTGTCAGCTTGACGCGGGCGAAGCTGGCCGTCCCCGGCAATGGGCCGATCGACCTCTCCTCCGGCCGGATCGCTGATCTGCGCTCGCAGCTCGACGCGCGCCTTCGGCCGGTCCTGCGCCCGGCGGACTTCGCCGCGTTCGACCTCGAGCGGGCGTTTACAATCGTCTCCGACATGGCCGCCAAGGTGAGCGCTGAGCGGTGATCACCGACATCAACTCCGAGGACCGCCTGGTCCAGAAGACGTTCGCCGACTACCTGGGCGACCACCTCGGTTGGGACACCGCCTACGCCTGGACCGAGGAGACGTTCGGACCCCAGGGGACACTTGGGCGCGCGAGCGAGCGCGACGTCGTGCTGGTCCGCGATCTGCGCGCCGCGATCGACCGGCTCAACCCAGGCGTGCCGGAGTCGGCGCGGGAGCAGGCGGTCGAGCGGCTGACCTCCGCGGACGCGTCCCGCTCGCTCCTGCAGCAGAACCGCGAGCAGTACTCCTACCTCCGCGACGGTGTGCCCGTCGAGTGGCGCGAGCCGGACGGCGAGGTGCGCCACGCGCGGGTGCGGATGATCGATTTCCGCGACGCCGGGGCCAACCGCTTCCTGGCGGTGCGGGAGCTGAAGATCCAGGGGCTGCGGATGCCGCACTACAACCGGCGGGCGGATTTGGTCTGCTTCGTCAACGGTCTGCCGCTCGTGTTCATCGAGCTGAAGGCCGTGTACCGCAACATCCGCGCCGGCTTCGACAACAACCTGACCGACTACATGGAGGAGCACAGCATCGCCCACGCGTTCCACCACAACGCATTCCTCGTGGTGAGCAACGGCGACCGTGCCCGGTACGGATCGATCACCAGCAAGTGGGAGCACTTCGTCGAATGGAAGCGCAACGACGAGAAGGAGAAGGGCAGCCTCGAAGCGAAGGCGCTCCTGGACGGCATGCTCACCAAAGAGCGGCTGCTTGACCTCGTCGAGAACTTCATTCTCTTCGACGACAGCAAGGCCGGCGGGACGCGCAAGATCGTCGCCCGCAACCAGCAGGTGCTCGGGGTGAACAACGCCGTCGCCTCGGTACAGCACCAGGAGGAACTGAAACGGCAGTTCCCGCCGGAGAAACGGCTGCTCGAGTACACCGTTGACCGCCGAGAGCTGGCGGCTGCCGCCG
>JAKALX010000176.1 GCA_021823905.1 Chloroflexota bacterium
CTCAACGCGAATACCGAGAGTTTGGGCCTCGTCCTCGCCGAGTTGGAGGGCATTCAGACGGTGGGTCGCGAGCAGCAGGACGATCCACGACAGGCCCACGTAGGGCGCGGCGAGCTGAAGCTTCACCCAGCTCGCCGACGTGAAATCGCCGTAGAGCCACGAGAACACAACGAACGCCTTGTTCTCGTTGAGCATCATCAGCAGCGTCGTCGCCGCTGTCGCCGTCGCGGAGACCGCCACCCCGGCGAGGATGTGGTTCGTCGTCGGGATTGTCCGGCCGACCCGCGCCAGCTCGTAGGTCAGCGCGACGGCGGCAAGTGCGCCCAGGAATGCGAACAGGGCGATGTACCCGAACCCGTAGTAGTCCAGGGGCAACGGCGACACAATGGCGACCGCCGCCCCCAGACCGGCGCCAGCCGCGACGCCGATCAGGTATGGGTCGGCGAGCGGGTTCCGGAACACGGCCTGGTAAGTCGCGCCGCTCAGCGAGAGCGTCGCCCCAACCATCCCCGCGAGCAGCACGCGAGGCAGCCGCACGTTCCAGATGATCGTGTCCGAGGCGCCCGTCGCGGCATCGTGCCGGAGCCCAAGGTGCCGCGCGATAGCGGCCGCGGTCGTTGGCAGCGGGATGCCGACGGCGCCGATCGACGTGGCGAGCAGGATCGACACGAGCAGCAGCGGCAGGCCGAGCGCCAGCACCAGGCGCGAAACCTGCCCGACGCCGGCGCTCCTCACAACCACCTGCCGAACCCGCACCGCCGCTGTCATTTCAGATCCGGGTAGAGAATGCCGACGAGCTGCTCGAGCGCGTCGACCACGCGCGGCCCCGGGCGGTTGTAGACGTTGACATCGACGGCGAACACGCGGCCGTTCTTCACCGCTAGCAGATTCGACCAGCCCGGCCGGCTCTTCACCGTCTCGAGCGACTGGCCGCCGCTCGTGCCGTCGGCGAGCAGGATCACCTGCGGGTTCGCGTTGATGACCGTCTCCGCCGAAAGCTGCGGGAACTGGGTCGTTGCTCCCTGCGCCACGTTCTTGGCCTTGAGCAGCGTTAGCAGCGCGCCGATGAACGTGTTCGGGGCGGCCGTGTACAGGTCCGGCGAGAGCTCGTAAAACACGAGCGGCCCGTCAGTCACCGAGGCGACCCGCTTCTGGATTGCGTCGATGCGCTGCTGCATTCCGTTGGCCAGCTTGTCGCCGTCGTTCGAATGGCCCGTGAGCTTGCCAATGGTGCGGACCTGCGCGATCACGCCCTTGAGGTCCTCGGGCTCCTTGAAAAGGACGGCCCGCATCCCGAGATCCCTGAACTGCTTGACCTGGCCCTCCTGCCTGGTCGCCATGATGACGAGGTCCGGCTGGAGCGCGAGCGCCGGCTCGGGCGCCGGGTTCGAGTACTCGAGCTTCGTCTTCGTGCTCGTCTCGGACGGGTAGTCCGAGAACCTGTCAACGCCGACGACCTGTCCGCCGGCTCCCACCGCGAAGAGGATCTCCGTGGCGCCGGGCGAATACGAGATGATCCGCCTGGGCGCCTCTTTGAAGGTCACCGCGGTCCCGCCCGAATCCGTCAGGGTGAACGGGAATGACGCGACAGGAGTCGCGGTCGCGGATGCGACGGGCGGTTGGGCCGTCGCGGTGGACGGTGCCGGCGAACTGTCGTCTCCACCACAGGCGTTCGCGGCCAGGAGTGCGATCGCCACAAGCGCAAGCAACGGACGGGTACGAGAGAAAATGGAACGGATCAAGTGAACTCCTTCGAGCGTGGGGCTGAATGTGCGTCGAAGGACAGTCGTCGAGCGGGCGGCGAACGCCCCTGCCGGGCGGCAGGGCCTCAGTGGCGGTCACGCCGGGCACGAAAAGACCCGGCCTGGCAGCCGGGTCGTAACCATTGATTCGGGCGGCCGATTCAACGGTGACGTCGATCCTCTTCTGCGAAGGCTTCGAACGCGAACAAACGGAACGTGGTTCCTGGCTTGTCCACCTGCGTGAACTCACAGTTGCGCGACAGCCCCGGGTTCTCACCGGGTTCCCTGGCGATCCGTTTGCATATTCAGCTGAAAGGTGCGCGCGCCTCGCGGCGCTGTTGGGAGTCTATGCGAGAGACTCGCCGGCCCGCAACTCGCACGCTCGCAAGCACGCCGGACCCAGGTTCTTGCTGACAGGCGAGCAGGTAGCGGCGCCGCCACATCCCGGGACCGGCGGCCGCGGACCTACTTCCGCAGTCGCGGATCCAGCACGTCGCGCAGCGCGTCACCGAAGATATTGAAGCCGAAGACCGCCGCGCCGATGAACAGGCCCGGATAGACGGCCAGGCCGGGTGCGGCACGCATGTACTGGCGGCCTTCCACCGAGAGCATCTGGCCCCACGACGGCTGGCCGACCGGCCCGAAGCCGAGGAAGCTGAGGGTCGCCTCCGCGAGGATGACACCGCCGAGCCCCACCGTCGCGTTCACCAGCATCAGGGGGAAAACGTTCGGCAGAATGCAGCGCAGCATGATGCGCGTGTGCCCGGCCCCCATCGACTCGGCGGCTTCAACAAACGCGGCGCCCTTGAGCGTCAGCACCTGCGAGCGGATAACGCGCGAGCTGCCGGCGATGCTCAATATCCCCATGGCAAGAACCAGCGCGAGGACAATGTTCACGTTCGGCATGCGGCTCACGATACCCATGAACGTGATTAGAATGACGAGGTACGGCATCGCCTGCCAGGCGTCGACGAAACGCTGCACGATCTTGTCGAATGTGCCGCCGAAGTAGCCGCTGACAATCCCGAGCACGGCGGCCCCGGTGGCGCCGATGGCGACGGCGCCGAAACCGACGGTGATCGAGATACGGGCGCCAAAGATCAAGCGCGACAGGACATCCCTGCCGAGTCCGTCGGTCCCTAGCCAGTGCGCTGACGACGATCCCTCCAGGGAATGGCGGATGTTCTGCTTGTTCGCCGCATAGGGCGCGACCTGTGGGGCGAAGATCGCCAGGAAGATGAGCGCGAAGACCATGAGCAGGCCGACGAACCCGAGCGGCTTGCGCCGGGCAAACCTGGCAAGGGCGTACACCATCCGCAACGGCAACGGGCGGTCCGAAGGGCTTCGATAGACAAACTCACCGGCTGTGGAAGTCACACGGGTTGCCATGGGCTAGTACTTAATCCTGCGGTCGAGGAATGGGTAAGAGAGGTCGACGGCGAGGTTCGCCATCACAATAAGGAAGGCGAAGACAAGGTTCGTAGACTGGATGACCGGGTAGTCCATGCGGGTCACCGAACCGACCAGGTACTGCCCCATCCCCGGCAGCGTAAAGATCGACTCGAAGATGGCGGTACCGGCGATCAGGCCTGGGAGGCTGAGCCCAATCACCGTAACGACCGGCACCAGCGCATTGCGCATGGCGTGACGAACGATCACGGTCCGCTCGGTGAGACCCTTCGACCGGGCCGTGCGCACGTAGTCCTGGCGCATCACTTCGAGCATCTGCGTTCGGACGATGCGCATGAGCCCGGCGCTCGGCGTCAGTCCGATCAGCAGCGCTGGTAGCCACATGATCTTTAAGTGGGCCACAGGATCGTCCTGGATGTAGCGGAACTGGGTGCCCAGCGGAGGCGCCCAGTTATACCAGATCGAACCCAGGGTAATGATCATGATCGCGATCCAGAACCCGGGGACTGACTGGAGCATGATGAAAATCGATCGCAGGAAGTAGTCGGGCCACCGGTCCTGCCAGAGGGCGGCGGCAACACCCAGAGGAATGGCAACCAGGAGGCCGCTGGTAAGACCGATCAGTCCAAGCTCGAGAGAAACCGGGAGGCGGTCCTTCAACTCGGCTGCGACTGTGCGCCCGTTGAAGATCGACGTTCCGAGATCGCCCGTGAAGATTCCACCGATCCAATCGACGTAGCGGCTTGCCAGGTCGGTTGGGTTGCTGCTCAGGCCATACTCGGTTCGCAGCTCAGCGGCGCGTTGCGGATCGTTATGGGACACGTCGGCCGCCAAAATATCGACGGCATCGGCGTAGAAAATCGGCACAATCACACGCAGCAGCACGAAGACGATAATGGTGACGAGCCAGAGCGAGAGAGCTGCAAGCATGAGCCGTTGCAACACGTAACGTCCCAATCTCATCCAGTCCTGGCCTGTGTATTTTGCGCTGTCGAACCACAGGCGGGCTTCGACACGTTCGTTGGTTGCTTCGGCCGTCCCCAGGAGGGGCCGGCATCGCCGACGGCGGCCCCTCCTGGCGTTCACACTTGTTCGGAGCCCGGGCAGGCTAGCCCGTGTACTTGCTCTTATCGAACCAGAGGTGCTCTGCCTGCGAGAACCGCTGGGATTCGGTGTCCCAGGCCCGATGGACGCCGGAGTTCCCGGCCCACGGCCAGTAGAACGTGAAGCTGGTGCCGGTCGTTGTGCTTGGGAACGGGATGGTCGGCATGGTCGTGGCGACGTACTTCTGCCAATCCTTGATCATCTGCATGCGCTTCTGCGGGTCCATCTCCCTGCGCTGATCCTCGATCATCTTGTCCGACTTGGCGTCGATCGTGTCCGTGCCCTTGAAGGCGACCTTCTGGCGCGACCCCTTGCTGTGGTAGTAGGCGAAGATGTGGCCGTCGGGGTCGCCCGGGTAGTCGGTCGTGGCGGCGACGGCGATACCCTTGAAGTCCGCCTTGTTCCAGTAGTACTTCGGCAGGTATTCGGTGGCGTACGGGGGATTGACCTGCTTCAGCTTGAAGAGGCCGTCGGCTTCCAGGAAGCCCTTGAACGTCTCGGCCCACTTCGGGAAGTCCGTGCCGTAGTACGCCTCTGGAATCCACGCGATCTCGGTCTCGATCGGGGTCGTGATCCCGGCTGCCGCGAGGAGCTTCTTCGCCTCGGCGACGTTGTAAGTGAAGGACTTCGCGCCCTCACCCATCTCGGCGCTCCGCGGATCGACCCAGTACCCGGCCGCGGCCCAGCCAGAGGAGAGGTGCGAATTCAGCTTCACCTCCAGCGGGTAGCCGGCTGCCCGCAGCGCGGTGACGTTCTGCCAGGTGTCGACGTATGCGTCACGGTCGATGAGCATCGACGCGGCCACGCGCACGCGCGGATCCCGAAACGGTGAATCCGGCTGCATGCCGAAGTCCAGCTGATAGCAGTTCTTGAGCAGTGAATTCTGGTCTACCCACGCGTCGGGCAGGTTCTTGTGCATCCCGATCACGTCTTTCAGTGGAGGCGTGTAGCCCCAGATCTTCTTGGCGCGGAACTGCGCGTCCGCAACTGCGGTCTCGGTGATGATGGGCATGTCGATGCCGTCCAGCATCACTTTGTCGGCGTTCCAGTAGTTGGGGTTCCGCTTGAACGTGTAGCCGACGCTGCGCTGGTAGCTCTCCAGGATCCAGGGGCCGCCGGAGCGCGTTTCGGTGACCGGGTTGAAGCCGTTGGGAACGCTCGGACCCTCCGACTCGCGTGGCATGACCAGGAGGTTGCGGTCGTAGGCCAGCTGGCCCATCACCGCCGCCATCGGGAAGGCCAGCTTGAACTGCACGGTGCTCTTGTCGATCGCGGTCACGCCGGTGATTGGCGCCAGCTTCGAAGCCACGTTGGCTAGGTCGATGCGGGTCTGGCCTTTCGCAGCGTACTTGTTCCACGAAAAGACGACGTCGTCGGCGTCGATCGGGCGGCCGTTGAGCTTGGGATCCCAGGCCGCCTTCGGCTGCAGCTTGAAGTTGATGGTGGTCGCGTCGGGCTGCTCCCAGCTTGCGGCCAGGTTCGCCTCAACCCCGCCGGTGGACGCGACCCTGAATCCGTCCTTGTACCGAAGGAGCGTGGGATAAATGTAGGCGGTCTGGTAGTTGGAGCTGTACGACGTCGCCGAGAGCGGGTCGAGCGTGACATCGCCCACGTAGTAGGTCGTGTACGTGCCGCCCTTGACGGCCTTCGCGCTTGTGTCTTCCCTCTGGTAGAGGAAGCTCTTGACTTCCGCCTGCTTGGAGGCCGAAGCCGTTGGCGCATCCACGACGCTCTGTTCGCCGCTGTCGCCTCCGCCGCAGGCCGCGGAGATGGCCATCGCGGCCGACGCCGCCGCCGTGCCCTGCAGCACCCGCCGGCGGCTGAACCTCCGGCCTCGCTGCTGGTCCCAATATTCGCTACGTTGCATCTGATTCACCTGCCCAATGGTATGTTGGCGTGCCCAAGATGGGACCAAACTAGCCCCGGTTCAGGTGAGATCAAGGAGGGTTTACCAACCGCTCTGGTTCGTGGACACACAAACACGGCGAGAGGCGTCACGTTCGAACGCTCCGCACAGACACTTCCAACGCGGCGTGGTCGCGTCGAAAGTCATGACAATGTGGATCCGTTTCGGCGGCCTCCTGCGTTTCGCCGACGAAGGTGTGATTGACGGCGTTCTACACCCATCGCGCGCTCAATGTCAACTATTGAAACAATCACTACAGGGGACGACAAACGTAGCCACATCTCGGCCTGGAGAAGGCCATGGCTCGAATCAGCAAAGTCCGTCACAATCCCGATGTGCATCAGGACGTACAGTGCCGCCGCTCACACCGCGACCCGGCACAAGAAGAGCGGAAAAGGGATCAGAAGAGGCCTGGTGGGCTCGGCCGGATTCGAACCGACGACCAACCGGTTATGAGCCGGCCGCTCTCACCGCTGAGCTACGAGCCCCCACGGGCATAATACAAGAACGGCGACCGCATCCCGCCAATGCCGCGCCGTGAATATCCTTTCTACCAGCTGCGTTCCCGCCGCTCGCGGTCGCGGTCGCGGTTACCGCCCCGGCGCCCGCCGCCACCACCACCGCCGTACTCTCCCCCACCGTAGCCACCGCCTCCATAGCTGCCGCCCCCGCCGCCGCCATAGCCGCCACCGCCGTAGCCGCTGCTGCCTCCGCCTGAACTGCTGCCCGCGCTGGAGTACCCGCCACCCCCTGAGCGCGGCTGCGGCTTGAAGCAGTCGCTGCAATAGACCGGCCGGTCGCCTCGCGGCTCAAACGGCACCTTTGCATCCTTGCCGCACGACGCGCAGGTCACCGAGAACAGCTCGCGCGCGGGCCGCTGGACCGCGTTCGGGTCGGCAGCCTTGCGCGCCCGGCGGCAGGTTGGGCAACGCCGCGGCTCGTTGTTGAATCCCTTGGACTGGTGGAACTCCTGCTCGCCCGCCGTGAACGTGAACTCCTGGCCGCAGTCGATACAGGTGAGCGTCTTGTCAGTGAACGGCAACCCGACGGCCTCCTACATATTCCTGGTTCCCGTCGGTCATCGCGTGTCCTGGAACGAAACGCCTCTCGCCGGAGGCCGATGGAACGCCGGTCCGCGCGACAGAATACCGCCGTTACCCGCAACTGTCATCAAACGCTTCCCGGCCCAAACGTGGCCCCACCAT
>JAKALX010000177.1 GCA_021823905.1 Chloroflexota bacterium
TCGAGCGCCTCGCCGTCCACCCGGTAGGTCGTCCACTCGTCCATGGGGCGGGCGCCCAGCGCGCGATAGAAGCGGATTGACGGCTCGTTCCAGTCGAGCACGGACCATTCGAAGCGTCCGCAGCCCCGTTCCAGGGCGATCCGAGCGACCTCTGCCAGGAGCGCGCGGCCGTATCCGCATCCGCGCTGCTCGGGTCGCACGAAGAGGTCTTCGAGCCAGATACCGGGCTTGCCGGTCCAGGTGCTGAAGTTGTGGAAGAAGAGGGCGAAGCCGGCGGTCTCGCCGGTCTCGTCTTCAGCCAGGATCACCTCGGCGTAGGGGTGCGGGCCGAAGAGGTTTCGCGCGAACTCCTCGCGGGCCAGGCGGACGGCCTCCGGCTCGCGCTCGTATTCGGCAAGCGCGCGAACCAGGGAGATGATCGTGTCGAGATCCTCTTCGCGTGCCCGGCGCAGCGGCATCTCAGCTTTCGACGAGCTCGACGCGCGATACGGTGGCGCCTTCGCGCGCGATCCGCGTGACGAGCGAGCGGCCGGTCATACCCGCGGCCTCGAGGGTTTTCAGCATCGCCGCGGCAACGTCGCGACCGCACTGCTCCGAGGTGATGGCGGCAATGGAGCTGCCCGCGCCGCTGAGCCAGGCGGCGTGAGCGCCCGCGCCCTTCGCTGCCGCGAAGACGTCGAACATCGGCGGGAACAACGCGGCGCGCTGATGCTGGTGGATGCGGTCGTCGGTCGCCGCGTCGAGGAGATCCATCCGCCCGGCAGCCATGGCCGCAACGAAGAGCGCGGCGCGCCCGGTGTTGTGGACGGCGTCGGCCTTTGAATACGTGTCGGGAAGCGCCTTCCGCGCTTCCTTCGTGGCCATCGAATGGTCGGGGATGAGCAGCGCGATGACGGCCTCGGACGGGAACCGGCAAGGAGCGCGCAGGTAGCGGCCCTGATGGCTGACGCAAACCTGCATTCCGCCGTAGAGCGCCGGACAGGCATTGTCGCCGTGCCCTTCGAGCTCGCTCGCAAGGGTGAGCACGGCCTCTTCGTCGAGGGGGCGGCCCTCGCGTTCGTTGGCCGCGAGCACGCCTGCGACGCGGGCGACGGCACTCGCTCCCATGCCGCGGCCGAGCGGAATGGCGAGGTTGTACCGGGCGGCCAGGCCAACAGGAACCTCGCGACCCATCTGCTGATAGGCCATGCGGATGGCTGTGAGCACCATCTTCTCGCCGACGTCTTCCGTCGGTGGCTGCTCGCAGTTGGAAAAGGTGACGGTGACCGAGGCGAACACGTCGAGGGCGAGCCCGAGGCAGTCGAAACCGGCGCCCAGGTTGGCGCTCGTGGCGGGCACGCGGAGGGTGATGGCGACAGGTTCCATGATCTTGCGGGATTCCAGAGGATGCATGGTAGCAGAGCCCCCGTCACGGCCAACCGGGGGTGCGTTTGGCTCAGGCGGATCGGGCCGTTCGGCCCATCCGCCGGGCCCCGGTTCGGGGATACGGTGGGACGGGGCCAAGAAAACAACAGGAGAGCAATCAAGATGCGAATGCAGGGCACGCTCCATCGGCAGGCCCAGGCGAGATGGTCGATGACTTCGCACCTGCAAGAGTTGGCCCGGAAGCATCCGGAGACGAACCGGGTTCTGGCGGAGACTGAACGCGCGGTTCCGCGGGCGGGCCCGGCGCGGGGCGCGGCCACGAAGGGCGAGGCCGCGCCCCCGGGCAGGTAGGCCGCGCACGGAAACGGAGCGCGGGAAGCCCATTGCTCGAACCATGCGGGCCGGGACGTAAACGTCCCGGCCCGCATTTCGTCCGGCGAGTGACTCCTTCACGCGCCGGGGGTGTTGGCTTGCTCGCTGACGTCCCAGCGGAACCTCCGGGCCGCCTGGTCGAGGCTGACGGCCAGGCGCGTCATGTGGGCCGCCGTGTTGGCGAGCTCCTGCGTCTGCGCGGTAAGCTCCTCGGTCGAAGCCGAGACCTGCTCGGCCGCGGCGGAGGTCTCTTCGCTCATGGCCGAGACCTGGAGAATCGCCGCGGTAACCCGTCCCGTCCCGGTTGCCATGCCCTCGGCGCTGACGGCTGAACTCTCCGCGAGACCGGCGATGGCGTCGGCCGAGGCGACGATCCGGCCGGCGCCTCCCGAGAGATCGTTGACGTCGGCCGCGATCTGCTCCATCGCGCGAGCGGACTGCTCGACGGAGGTGATGATCGAGTCGAGCGCCTGGCCGGCCTGGGCGGTGATTGCGCGGCCGGCTTCGACGTTTTCCACACTCGAAGCCATCGCCTCCACCGCCTCCTCGGTGCCCTGGCGGACGCGGGCCACGAGTTGGGCGATCTCCTTCGTCGACTGCGAGGAGCGCTCGGCGAGGGTGCGGACGTTGTCGGCGACGACGGCGAAGCCTCTCCCCTGCTCGCCGGCTCTCGCGGCCTCGATGGCGGCGTTGAGGGCGAGCAGGTTGGTCTGGCCGGCGATCTCGTCGATGACCTTCACGATGTCGCCGATCTGCTGGCCGTACTCGCCGAGCTGATCGACGGTCGCCGAGGTTTGCTGAACGGCGCCGGCGATCGACTGCATGGACTCGATCGCCTGGCGCAACGCTGCGGCGCCCTGGACCGCGGCGGCACGGCTCACGTCGGCCGAGGACGAAACGTCCTGGGATTTGCCTGCCACGGCCGTGATGCGATCGCCGATCTCCGCGGCGTTGGCGCGAGAATCCGATGCAGACCGGGCGTTGGCCCGGGCGTCGCCGGCAAGCCGATCGGCTCCAGTGGCGAGATCCTCCACCTCGCGCGCGGAAGACTGGGCCACCCCGGCGAGGGTGACGGACGAGCCGCTCACTTCGCTCATCGCGGAAGCGATCTGGTCGCTTGCCAGCGCCATCTGGCGAGAGGTTTCGCCAAGCTGCTGGGCCGAATCGAGCACGGCGTCGGCGTCCTTCTTGACCGCGGCGATGAGGCTCGCCAGGCTCAGCCGGGCGCGGTTGTAGCTGCCGATGGTCGAGGCCGCCTTGTCGATGATCTTGTTGACGCTGGCGGCGGCGCGCCCAACTTCATCCGCGGAGCAGTGATCGATTTTCGCCGTGCGCGGAGCGATGCCGACAGTGAGATTGCCGTCGGCGAGCGCGCCCATGCCCGTCTCGAGGTCAGTCAGGCAGTTCTCCTCGAGGTCCGACAGGTGCTTCACGACTCGGGACGTGCTTCGCGCGATGTGCGTGGCGATGAGAATGGAAAGGACACAGACCAGGACGATGACGGAAACAAGGACAATGACGATCTTCTGGGTAGTCGCCGCGACGGTGGCGTTGACGCCCTGGATCGAGAAGCCAACGCGGAATGCGCCCCAGTGTTCGCCGTTGACGACGATCGGAGCGGAAACGTCCCACATGGTCTCGCCGGTATCGCGCTTGTAGACCTGCTTCAGCAGGGGCGTGACATTCCTGGCGGCCGCGAGGCCGACGGGGTCGTTGAAGATTCGCTTGGTGCGGTTCGCCGCGTTGTTCATCGGTGCGGCGGCGAACTTCGTGTTATGTGTAGGCAGGTAACCGTTGCGGTCGACGACCGCGGCGAACACAACGTCGGTATCCGCGAGGTAGCCATCCTCGATCTTCTGGAAGACCTGGTCGGTGAAGGTGTCGAACTGCGAGTGGTAGCGCTGGGGATTGCTCCCGTCGATCTTCTGGTAGTTGGCGTCGAACAACTGATCGCGGGTGAGCTCGCCATCCTTCACGGCAGCCTCGAACACGGACGCGGCCGTCTGCGCGCCCGAGGTTGCCAGGATCTGTGCCTTCTGGTTGATGGCGCCATACTGCGCGTCGCGTTGCACCTTGACGATGTAGGCGCCACCGACACCGACCGCGATTGCGACGGCGAGGCCCATTTCGAGGGCGGTTTTGATCCGCAAGGAAGAGTCGACGCGTCGGATGAGACGGCGAAACATTCAGGGCTCCGCTAGCAAGTTTCGCCATGGTTTTCGGCACGATACGCCTGCGAAAAGAGCAGGTTGCTGGTTAGTGACTGATCATCCGAAACAACCATAAAATGCTTGACTCGTCCGCCGCACCAATACGCAGCGGACGATTAGCAGAGCGCTGGCAGTTGCGGAGCCGCCCACCAGTGTCGGGCGCAGTGCTAGCTTCACGCTTATTACTGTCCCGGCAAATATTCCGCTCACAGGCAATCATCAGCATGCCTCTTAGGCGTGCCTTCTCAGGGATAACCCTGATGCGCGGCGTCTCTCTGCTTCGGTTGCAATTGCGTGAACAGCGTGGCGGAACGGCCCATAAATGTCTGAAGCGGGGCCGGCATTGCCGGCCCCGCTTCAGAGGATGACTATGCCTGAGACGGCCTACTTGCGAGCGGCTGCGAGCTTGTCGCTGCTCCTGTCCCAGGTGAAGCGGTTGGCGGCCTCGTTGAGGCGCCGCGCCATCTCCTTCATCGAGCTGGCCGTCGCGGCAAGCTCTTCCGACTGAGCCGACAGCTCCTCGGTCGAGGCCGAGACCTCTTCCGCCGACGCCGACGTCTCCTCGCTCGTCGCCGACACCTGGATGATCGCTTCCGTCACCCGGCTCGTGCCCTCCGCGATCGTCCCGGCGCCCGAGGCTGCCGCTTCCGCCAGCTGCGCGATCTCGTCGGCCGAGCCCACGATCCGCTCGGCGCCGGCCGAGAGGTCCTGGACGTCCTTGGCGATCCCCTGCATCCGCGAGGCGGCGTCCTGGACCGAGGTGATGATCGCCTTCAGCGCCTCGCCCGCCTGGGTCGTGATCTCCCGGCCCTCCTGCACGTCCTTCACGCCCGCGGCCATCGCCTCGACGGCCTCCTGCGTGCCGGACTGGACCTTGCTGATCAGCTCGGCGATCTCCTTGGTCGACTGCGACGAGCGCTCGGCCAGGGTCCGCACGTTGTCGGCGACGACGGCGAAGCCGCGGCCCTGCTCGCCGGCTCTGGCTGCCTCGATGGCGGCGTTGAGGGCGAGGAGGTTGGTCTGGGCGGCGATCTCGTCGATGACCTTGACGATGTCGCCGATCTGCTGGCCGTACTCCCCGAGCTGGTCGACGGTGCGGGAGGTGCGGTCGACCGTCTTGGCGATCGCCTCCATGGACGCCACGGCCTGCATGACCGCCTTCTGCCCCTCCTCGGCGGCCTGGCGGGACTCGATGGCGGAGGCCGCGACCTGCTCGGACTGGGTGGCGACCTGGGCGATGCGCTCGCCCATGCTGTTCGCTTCGGTTCTCGAGCCGGCGGCCGAGCCGGCGGTGGAGCGGGCGGAGGCGGCGAGCTCCTCGGAGCCGGAAGCGACCTGCTCGACTTCGCGCGCCGACTCCTGGCTGAGGGACGAGAGCGACACCGTGGAGCGGGTGACCTCGTTGATGGCGGTGGCGATCTGGCCGGTCGCGGCTGCCATCTGGTCGGAGGCTTCCTGGAGCTGGTCGGCGGCCGAGAGAATACCCTGGGCGTTTTCGCCGACGCCGGAGACGATCTCGGTGAGGCTGGCGCGGGAGTCGTTGTAGGCGGCGATGGTGGCGACCATGGCGTCGATGATCTCGTTGGTGGTGGCGGCGGCCTGTCCGACCTCGTCCTTGCTGTAGCTTGGGATCTTCTCGGTCCGCGGAGCGACGCGGATCGTCAGGTCGCCGCCGGCGAAGGCGGTCATTCCAGCGCGGAGGTCCGTCAAGTCGTTCTCTTGCAGGCTTTTCAGCCTGTTGACCACCGCCTGAGCCGCGCTGGCGAGGGAGCGCGCCAGGAAGAACGCCAGTGCGAAAGCCACGATAACGGCAACTACCATCGCGCCGATCAGGATCTTGAGCGACGAGTTGAACGACGAGTCGCCGTTAGCCACGCTAGCGGCGGCGTATTGATCCTGGTGGGCCTGCAGGCTGTCGATGATCTTGTTTGCTGGGTCAGCAAGCGGAGCCAATTTCGTGGTCAGCATCTCCGTGGCCGCAGCGTTGTTTTCCTTCGTGTTCTTCCTGGAAAGGGCCGCGATGTCGGTCGTGACCGACCTGATCTGGGTCCACATCGGCTCGAATTGCGCGATCAGCTTCGCGTCATCCGCGGTACCGGGCAGCGCCTTGAACGTGGCGAACGCCTGCTCGGAGGCCTTCAGGTGATCCTCGGTGCTCGCCAAGTAACCGTCGATCTGCTTCTGGTCGGTCACCTGGAGGGACAGGTCGATGTCCCGCTCGGCGGCATTGAAGTCGGCCTGGGCAGTGCCCAGGTTCACACCGCTCGGCATGTTGTCGGTGCCAACCACGTCGAGGTTCCCCTTGATGCCCTGGGCGGTGGTGATGCCCAGGTAGCCGATGATGCCGAGCAGGGCGACGACCACTCCGAAGCTGAGGAGCAGCTTCGGCTTAAGTGCCATGTCAGTAAACCAACGAAACATTTCCGGGCTCCTGGCCGCATCGGGATGGAGTCTTGAGGTCTCCGCCGGCCCACAATCCGATGCTGTCCAGACGGAGCATCGTGCGGACAATGTTCGATGATGAGTAGGATTTCCCCTTGAATTTAATTCACCACAGCATGAATGTTCGCGACCACAACATTACTACACATGGTAGTTCATCATGGCCGCGTTTCGCGATGGCGCCGTCCGTGCAATCGCTGGCGTTCGCGGAGCGTGTCGGCAAGCCTGGACGCTGCCCCGCCGCACGCACATGGCGGTTCGTTGACACCCCCTTTCGCCCGTCCATACGATCGATCGGTGACAGTTGCCGAAGACACCGCGGTGAGCCTTGCGGGGCACCGCGTGACGGCCGCCCGCAGGGCCGTGCTCGAAGCGATGCGCGCCACGCCCGGCCCGTTCACCGTCGAAGACCTCTGCGCCGCCCTCCCCGGCGTCGGCCGCGCGACCGTCTTCCGCACGGTGAAGCTGCTGCAGGAGCACGACGTCCTCTGCCGCGTCGTTCTCGAAGACGGCGGCGTTCGCTACCAGCTCTCGACCGGCGGCCACCACCATCATCTCGTCTGCAGCCGGTGCGGCGGGGTCCAGGAATTCGCCGATCCGGCGCTCGACCTGCTCATCCAGCAGAACGCCCGCGCCGCCGCCTTCGCCCTCGACGGCCACAGCCTCGAGCTCTACGGACGCTGCGCCGCCTGCGGGTGAGGGCCTAACGCGGGCTTCCTGGCAGCTCTTCGTCCATCGGGTGGTAATGGTGCACATGGTGGCGGCCGCGGCGCGCCTGGAGCCGCGAGCTGAGCAATCCATGGTTCGGCGCGAAGACCAGGGCGGCCAGGAAGATCGCCGTCACCGTCAGCACAATCGTCCCGCCGGCCGCCATGCTCGCGTGGTAGGAGATGTACAGCCCGAGGACGCCCGACGCCACGGCGATCGCCACGCTCAGGGCCATCATCCGGTC
>JAKALX010000178.1 GCA_021823905.1 Chloroflexota bacterium
TGTTCGATCGTGACCGGGTCGCGGCGCTGAAGCTCGCGCTCCTCGACCTCTATCCCCCCGACCACGAGGTCATCGTGCTCTCCGCGCTCGCAACCGCTGACGAGAAGACCATCCCGTTGCCGCTTGCCGAGCTCGACCACCGCGCGTTCAGCTACCTCGATTCGCTCTTCGTGCCAGCGATCGCGGCGATCGACGACGTCCGCCGGTTCGACGGCCTGCAGTACGTTATCCAGCGTCTCCACGCGCCCGACGGCTGCCCATGGGACCGCGAGCAGACCCACGAGTCGCTTCGTCCCCATCTCCTGGAAGAAGCGTACGAGGCGCTGGAGGCAATCGACGCGGGCGACCCGGACCGGCTGGCGGAGGAGCTCGGCGACGTCCTCCTCCAGGTGCTCATGCACGCCGCCGTTGCCGAGCGCCTCGACGAGTTCACCTTCGCCGACGTCAGCGAGCACATCGCGCGCAAGCTCATCCGCCGCCACCCTCACGTGTTCGGCGAAGGAACCGCAAAAACCGCTGACGAGGTTTACCAGAACTGGGAAGCGCTGAAGCAGCAGGAAAAGCCCCGCGCGTCAATCCTCGAGGGCGTGCCGGCGTCACTGCCCGCGCTTGCCGCCTCGCAGTCGATCCAGGGGCGAGCGCGGCGCATCGGTTTCGACTGGCCCGACATCGAGGGACCGCTCGACAAGCTTGTCGAAGAGGTCGGCGAGTTCGCCCGCGCCGAGGGCGCCGCCGACCGCGAAGACGAGTTCGGCGACATCCTGTTCGTCGTCGCAAACGTCGCCCAACGCCTCGGGATCGACGCGGAGCAGGCGCTACGCCGCGCGAACAACAAGTTCCGGCGCCGGTTCGGCCTGCTCGAAGAGATGGCCGCGGAGGAAGGGCTCGATCTCAAACAGCTCGACCTCGCCGGCCTCGACGCGCTCTGGGACCGGGCGAAGGCCGCCGAGCGGTTGTAAGCGCTGGCGCCGCCCCGTACGCTGATCGCACCGAGCAACCGCAAGCCAAGGAGCACCAAACCATGACCCAGGCCCCCGTATCCCCGATCACGCGTGACCGCTTCCGCAAGGGGAAGACGTTCCAGGAGTACCTCGACAGCGGCATCCGCAACCGCGACCTGTTCGAACGCAACTACAAGGGAACGGTGATCACCGCCGAACAGGAGAAGGCGCTGAAGGAGCTCGCCGCACGCCCGAACGGCCCCCGCGAGCTCGTCGTGATTGGCGAAGATTGGTGCCCGGACGTGTACCGTGGCGCGGGCGTCGCGCAGCGCATCGCCGAGGCGCTCGGCGCCGAGTTCCGCTTCTTCGAGCGCGACCAGAACAAGGACCTGATCCAGCCCTACCTCAAGGACGGTCAGTTCGAATCGATCCCTGTCTTCGTCTTCTTCGACGGCGACCACAACGAGATCGCGCACTTCATCGAGCGGCCCGCGAAGGCGAACGAGGAGCTCCACCTCACCCGCGAGGCTCTCGGCGACACCTCGCCGGAGGGGATCGCCAAGGCGCTCGGGCACGAGCCGAGCGAGGACGAGATCAAGCAGGCCCGCGACAAGGCCCGCGAGCGCTACCTTGAATGGCAGCAGGGACCCATCTGGGCGGGATGGCGCACCGCCACCGTCGACGAGGTCATCGCGCTCCTCCGTAAGCAACTCGGCTAGCGCCCTTAACCGTTCTCTCGCCGAACCGCGCCTTCGGTGGTTAAACACCGGCCGACGCGGGAGACGAGATGAAGGCGAGCTGCGAGACTGAACCTGCGAATCCAGCTGGAGAGGCACTGGGCAAATGCCGTTGCTCTCGACCCGCGAGCTGAGCAAGCGCTATCCGGGCGTGACGGCACTCGACGGGCTGTCGATTGAGCTGGAGCCGGGCGTGATCGGGCTGGTGGGAGCGAACGGAGCGGGGAAGAGCACGCTGCTCAAGATCCTGCTCGGGCTGCTGGCGCCGACGAGCGGCGAGGCGACGCTGCTCGGCTATGACGTGCGGCGCCAGGGCCCGGAGCTGCGGCAGTTCGTGGGCTACATGCCGGAGCACGACTGCCTGCCGAACGACGTGAGCGCGACGGAGTTCGTGGCGCACATGGCGCAGATCAACGGGCTTCCGCGAGCGGCGGCCCGGGAACGGACCGCGGAAACGCTCCGGCACGTGGGGCTGTTCGAAGAGCGTTACCGCGAGATTCGTGGCTATTCGACCGGCATGAAGCAGCGGGTGAAGCTCGCCCAGGCGCTCGTGCACGACCCGCGCGTCATGCTGCTGGACGAGCCAACGAACGGCCTCGACCCGGCGGGCCGGGAGGACATGCTTGACCTCGTGCGGCGGACGGGAAACGAGTTCGGGATCGCGATCATCATGGCCTCGCACCTTTTGGGCGAAATCGAACGGGTTTGCGATCACCTGGTGGTGATCGACGCGGGCCGCCTGCTGCGGTCGGCGGCGATCGGAGAGTTCACGCAGCGGACGCAGGTGCTGGCGGTCGAGATCGAGGGCGACGCCGGGCCCCTCGCGGGCCGCCTCGCGGCAAGCGGCCTGCGCGTGAAGATGGAGGAGCACACGGTGCTGATCGGGATCGAGGCCGGCCAGACCCCGTACGACGCGATCCGCGATACGGTCGCGGACCTTGGGCTGGGCCTCGTTCGGTTGGAGCAGCGGCGGCAGAACCTCGAAGATCTGTTCCGGACACCAGAGCGGGAGGACGCCGATGTCGCAGCGGGATGAACCGGCGGGCAGCATCTACGACCTGGGCTACCGGCGCTACGACGGGCCGCGGCTGGGGCGGCGGCACGCGATGCTTTCGCTGTACCTGTTCTCGCTGCGCGGAGCATTCGGGCTCGGGCGGCGAACGTCGAGCAAGATCATCCCGATCGCGATCGCCATCATCGCCGCCACCCCGGCGGTAATTCAGCTCGGTGTCGGCGCCATCGTGAGCTCGGAGCATCTGCACGTCATCCGGCCCGAAAACTACTTCAACTTCATCCAGATCGCTGTCGCATTGTTCTGCGCGGCGGTGGCGCCCGAGGTCATGGGCCGAGACCAGCGCACAAGGACACTCCCGCTCTACTTTTCCCGCGCCCTCCTGCGAAGCGACTACGTTCTGGGGAAGCTCGCGGCGCTCTGGACGGCACTGCTGTTCCTGACGTTCGTACCCCAGGCGCTCCTCTTCCTTGGCAACGGGATGGCCAGCAGCAACTCGACGGGGTACTGGCGGGACAACTGGATGGACTTCCCGAGGATTGTCGCGAGCGGCGCACTTGTGGCGGCGCTGTTCGCGTCGCTCTCATTGCTGGTGGCGGCGCAGACGGCGCGACGCGCCTACGCGACTGTCTCGGTCATCGCCCTGTTCGTCATCTCGAGCGTGATTAGCGAAGTAATCTCAGGCACGGCCGGAGGCGTATGGGGGCAGGCTGCGGTCCTCCTAACCCCGTTCGAGGTCGTGCGGGCGACTATCCTCTGGGTCTTCCAGTCGAACGCCGAGAGTGGCAGCGCGCTCGCCCAGGCGGACCTGCCCGGCTACGTGTTCTTCGCGATGCTGTGCGCTGCGACGGCAATCGCCGCCTGGCTGGTGGTGCGGCGCTACGAGCGGATCGCCGTATGACGGCCACGACCGAACGCGAAACGGCAACGGCGGGAGCGCCGGCTCCGGCGCCGGCAATCGAGGCGGTCAGCGTCTCGCGCTGGTACGGGAACGTGGTTGCCGTGAACGACGTCTCGTTCGCGCTGGGGCCAGGGATTACGGGTCTGCTTGGCCCAAACGGCGCGGGGAAGTCCACGTTGCTGCACATGCTTGCGGGGTTCCTGGCGCCGTCGGCCGGGTCCGTGCGGATGTTCGGCGAGACGATCTGGAAAAACGAAGCGCTCTACCGCCGGATTGGGCTGGTGCCCGAACGCGAGGCGATCTACCCGTTCCTGACGGGCTACGAGTTCGTGCTGCTGAGCGCGCGCTTGCACAAGCTGCCCGACCCAGAGGCGGCGGCTGCGCGCGCCATCCGCATAGTCGACATGGGCAGCGCCCAGGACCGCGCGGCGGCCGGGTACTCAAAAGGGATGAAGCAGCGGATCAAGATCGCGGCGGCGATCGTCCACGACCCGGAGGTGTTGCTGCTCGACGAGCCGTTCAACGGCGCCGACCCCCGCCAGCGGCTGCACATGATGGACATGCTGCGCGAGATGGCGGCAGCGGGCAGAACGATCGTCTTCTCGTCGCACATTCTCGAAGAGGTGGAGCGGCTTGCGGAGAACGTGCTGGTCGTCGTATCGGGACGGCTGGCGGCGTCCGGCGACTTCCGGCAGATCCGGAAGCTGATGACGGATCGGCCGCACACGTTCACCATCCGGTCGAGCGACGACCGGCGGCTGGCGTCGGCGCTGGTGTCGGACACGGCGGTCTTCGGCGTCGAACTGGGAAGCGACCGTCTGACAGTGCGAGCCGCCGATTTCGCGGCGTTCGCGCACGCGGTGGCGAAGGTCGCGCGGGGCGCGGGCGTCAGCCTGTTCGAGGTGTTGCCAACCGACGAGTCGCTCGAGAGCGTGTTCTCGTACCTGGTGAAGCGATGAACCGGGCGATTGTCGAGCTGACCGCGCGGCAGTTGCTCGGACAGCGGCGCAGCCTGCTGCTGGTGGTGTTTGCGCTCATCCCCGTCGGCATCGCGCTGCTGTACCGGTTCGAAGGGCAGCAGCCGAACCACGTGCAGTGGACGGCGAACGTGCTCGGCGCCAGGCTGATCGTGGGGACGCTGCTTCCGATCGCGGCGGTGATCTTCGGCACGGCGGCGCTGGGCTCGGAGTTCGAGGACGGGACAGCGGTTTACCTGCTCTCGAAGCCGTTGTCACGTTCACGGGTGGTGCTCTCAAAGCTCCTTGTGGCATGGCTCGCGACGGGGGCCCTGGTGCTGGCGTCGGTGCTCGTGGCAGGCGCGATCGCCATCCGCGACATCCCGGACCAGGGTGTGTTGCTGGGGTTTGCGGTGGCAGTGGCCGCCGGGTCGCTGGCATATTGCAGCGTGTTCGTGTTGCTGAGCATCCTGACGAGCCGGGCGCTGATCACCGGTCTGATCTACGTGTTCATCTGGGAAGGGCTGATGACGGCGCTGTTCAGCGGGACGAAGGTGCTGAGCATCCGCCAGTACACGATCGGAGTGGCCAAGTGGCTGACGACCACGAGCGAGCGGACGTTCGCCGCGCGCCTCGACGGTCCTGAGGCGCTGGCGCTGATGGTCGTCATGTCAATCCTGGCGACCTGGCTCGCGGTCCGAGCGCTTGCGCGGTGGGAGATCGGTGAGAGCGGCTGAGCGATTCACGATTCACGATTCACGATTCGGTCCCCAGACGCGGCCGAATCGGTCAGTTCCCTGTCGGCGCCACCCTCGTCAAATCGGCAATCGGCAATCGTGAATCGTGAATCGTGAATTGTTAGCCTCCGGCGAGTTTGGGTTTGTGGCCGAGGGCGGTGAGCTTCTCCATCAGGCGCTCGCGCTGGTCGCCCTGGATCGCGAGCGTGCGGCCATCGCGTGAGCCGCCCGCGCCGCAGTGCTGCTTGAGAGTCTTGAGCAGCGCATCGAGCTCAGCTTCGCTGCCGGGCAGACCGGTGACGGTGGTCGCCGTCTTGCCGCCGCGGCCCGTCTTGTCGCGCTGAACGCGAACGACGCCGTCGTCCGGCGGCGAACCCGGCCCGGCGAGGGGTCTTGTGAGCGGATCGAGCCTGCGGTTGTGCGGGGCAAGCTGTGGTTTCACGCGGCCGCCGTCGGTCGAGTAAACGAGCCTGGAGTTGTCGCGTGGGCCGGGCATCGTCAGCCTACGCGGACGCCGACCTTCGCGCCGAGCTCGTGGAGCGCGCGGCGGTACTCGGCGAGCGTGGTAGCCGGGAGCTTGTTCTCGCGGAGCTGGCGGGCGACGTCGGCGCGGCCGGGATTGTAGCCACGCGCTTCGAGCAGGGCGAGCTCCTGGCCGGCGATCGCGAAGTACTCTTCGAAGCCGCGGGTGGTGGTCGAAAGCCGCGAGACGGTCGTGGCACGGTTCGCCTCGACATTGGCGACAGAGCCGCCCCCGAGATGAGCGACAAACTCTTCGAACTCCTCGTCGGTCATGTTCGCGGCGGCGGCGCCGAGCTGCTCGCGGAAGCGTTGGGCCCTTGCCACTGGGTCACTGGCGGCGGGAACGAAGCGGACGGAACTCTGAAGACCGGCTTCGTAGCCGAGGGCGAGCTCGGTGAAATAGCGAATGCGATCCATCGCCTGGTTGAGACGAATAACGTGCGAGACGTAGGCGTCATAGGGAGACGCCAGCTTCCAGACGATGCTCTTGAGCGCCATGGCTGTCACTCCTGTTGGCTCTCGCTTCCGCCGCGAAGAAAGTCCTCGACATCGCGAAGAATGTCGTCGGCGGAAGGGAGGGCGTTCTCGTCGGTTTCTTCTTCGGGCTCGCCGTAATGCTCTTCGAGGGTGCGGACGTAGGCGCCGATCTGCTCGTCGCCCCGGGAAGCTTCCTCCACCCGCTCGGCGAAGCGCTCTTGCTCTTCTTCGAGGTCCGCGAGGTCGGGGACGACGCCGATCATCGGGCGAAGGGCGCGAAGGAGAGCGACAGTGGCGGCCGGATTCTCCTCGACATTCAGGTAATGGGGGACACCGGCCGCGAGGCTGATCAGGTTCGCGCCCTTCCTGCGAAGGTAGTCGTGAATGACGCCTAGCACGCCGGTCGGCCCCTGGTAGAGTGACCGGCCAAGACCGTATTTCGCGGCAAGCACGGGATCGGCGGCGGAGCCAGTAACCGGCACGGGACGCGTGTGGGGTGTTGCCGCGGGCCGGGCGACGAGGGTGCAGACAAGAGAGGGATCGGTGGCCATCAGCGCGTCGCCGAGGCGTTCGGAGAACGTGCGCCAGCGCAGGTTAGGCTCGACGCCGCGGACAACAACGAGGTCGTTATCGGCGGCCGGGATGCGCATCCAGAACGCTTCGTTCTGGGGCCAGCGGATCTCGCGCAAGCCGTGCTCGTCGAGCCGGACGTGGGGACGGGTGTCGCTGAAGACGTAGTAGTGCTCGGGATCGACTTCGAGGAAACGCTGGCCACCGTAAGCGTCGACGAGACGCGTGGCCGCGTCGGTGGTTACGGTGCCGGTATCGCTCCAGCCCGAGAACGCGAGAACAACAACCGGAGCGCGAAGCAGCGGCAATTCGGCGACCGTGAAACCATCCATCCGTTCCATTCTACCGCTCCCGCACTTACGCGATGGCCGGCCCGGGTTGCGGCCGCCACCTCGAGTTTCGGTTCAGTCGGCGCGAGCGCTGGCGCCGCGATGGTACATCGCCTTCCCGTCGCCGCCCCGTCGCAG
>JAKALX010000003.1 GCA_021823905.1 Chloroflexota bacterium
GCGACGGGGGTGGACGCAAGGCTCGCCCGTCTCGCCCGGGAGCGACGCCGGCGCTGATGAATTGGGGTGATGGGTGGTGCGCCCGGGGCGATTCGAACGCCCGGCCTTCAGATCCGGAGGCTCTTTCGAGCCTTTTCGGCTGAGTTGTGCCCAGTCCCAATCAGGTGTTCAACTTACAGCAAAGATTTAGCTTACAAAACGAACCTACGCTGCCGAGTTCTGCCGTCATGGGGGCAGTTCGGCTGAGTTCGTGTCCTGGCTGTGTCCTGGCAGCGCGACGGCGACGCTGTTGCATTTATCTCGCTCCGGGCTCGCAACCACGACCGCTTTGATGGGAACCAGTCACCAGGCACTACAATCCAAGAGAAAGGCAGGAGCCACCACCGATGGGCCAGTGCATTTTCTGTGGCGAGAAAGCCGGGTTGTTCAAGAGGGAACACGCAGAGTGCAGGCAGAAACACGAGGAAGGTGAGAAGGCAGTCTGGGCGCTTGCACTTAAGAGCACGGAGGACCCCCAGAGCCTCACCAGCGCGGTCCAAGAAGTCGAGAAGATCTCAGCCTCCGCGTGGCTATCCAAAGACCGTCTCAAGCAGCTCATTGTGGCGGCCTGGGAGAAGGGAGCCGAGGCCGCCGTTGACCGCGGCATGCTAACCAGGGAGGAAGAGAGCCTCCTTGGGAAGTACGCCCACGATTTTCGCCTGACCCAGGACGACCTGAATCTTCATTCATGGCAGCAGCGGATCGCCGTTGCTGCAGCACTTCGAGATCTGGACGATGGGAGGTTCCCCGACCGGTGTCACCTCACTGGCGATCTGCCGTTCAATCTTCAGCCCAAGGAGCGGCTCGCGTGGCTGTTTCACGCAGTCTGCTACGAACAGCGAACGCGAACGCAGTATGTCGGCGGGAGCCAAGGGTTCAGTGTCAGGCTGGCGAAGGGGCTCTACTACCGCACGTCGGTGTTTAAGGGTCGGCCCGTTGTGACCTCGTTCATGTCGCAGGTGGGCTCCGGAGCGCTGGGTCTGACCGACAAGCACATCTATTTCCATTCTCCCCAGAGCGCCTTCCGTATCGCCTACGCGAAGATCGTGGCCTTCGACCCGTTCACGGACGGGATCGAAATCCACCAAGTCGCCGCCTCGGCAAAGCCGAAGGTGTTCGTCACAGGTGATGGGTGGTCGGTGTACCACCTCGCAGCCAAGCTCGCACAACTCGCCTAGCTCTGGTGGCGGAGCGCACTGCACCCTTGATCAGCCCAGGTTGAGGCTCGTATTGGACTGAATATGAAAGACCTCCGCTGCCACGGAGGAGGCCGTTTGTTTCCTGGCTGCGGGGACTCGCAACTTCGGAATATACGACCTTTCCACAATCCATATCACGATTATCGTCAACTAGTTAAGAAAGGAAGCGCCAAGTAGTGTCCCGTTAAGTATGGAAAAGGGGGAGGGCCAACCTGAGGGCCACGGTTAACCGGTGCAGACTGAAAGCCGAAGTTGATCCTACGGCCCACGGGTCCGCCGCATGGAATGGACATGCCTGGGGGGCCAATCTTGCCAATCAGTTCGCTTCAGAGTATACTATCTCACAAAGTTCGGCGAACTTAGCCGTGCATTTGAACGGACCGGTTCCGTTGGTCCCTGCTACGCGGCGAAGGAGGTTCCAATGCCTGTCCCCTCCACGACTCTGTTTGGGACTCTCCGAGAAGACCCTATCACGTCGTTCTTCGCACTTCCGCCGTCCGCCAATGAAGGGGAGCCTCCGGCCTTCGCAACCCCCACCCACCCTGGCGGGATCGTCGCATTTGGTGCAGACAGCGGGGTGATCGCGTCGGAGGACGACCTCAACGACCAATTCGTCCTCTTTCAGTTCAGCGGAGAAGAGGGGGCGGCTCTTCTCGAGCCATCTTCGGTCAAACCGAGGATCAAGGGTTCCGAACAAGCCCCTGACGTCTTAGCCAAGCTCCAGCTCGCTGCCTTCCATATCGGGGAGAACGAGGAGATAGACAAGAACACCCGCGCCACCATCCGTCTTGACTTCGGGAAGGACGATAAGTCGAACTCCCGGCTCGACACCCTCTTCTGGTCCATCGCCGCTGGCCTCAACCTGTACAACTCTGCAAAGACCAAGAAAGCGGAACCCAAAGATCTCAACGCCGACCTGTCGGCGGCGTTTTCACGGAGGCCGATCGAAATCCCCGGTGGACTTGGCCGTTTCTCGTTTGAGGTCGTGAAGCACGAGGAACCCAAGTGGTGGCAGCGCGTCTTCAGCTTCCTCCAGAGCGGCACCGGTCAGCTACTCACGTCGACTTTAGGCTTTCCGGCAATCACGTCACAGGCCATCTCTTTCATCAATGAGCTGGTCGGACGTCTCCAGAGTGACAAGCCGAGCGTCCTGTTTAGGAGCCGCCCCCTCGTACTAGCGTTGAGCGAAATGGCACGCGACGATTTCACTGGCGGAGCCACGGGGGTGAGCGTAGGTGCGCTCAACCCCGGTTTCTGCCTTCTCGCCCGTGGCAGGGACTACCAGGGACTGATCACACACGATCCCGTGTTCATGGCGTCCTATGGAGTGATCAAACCGAAGACGGTGACTCTGCCTGACTTCCTCGCCGGCCGCTATGAGAACCCATTCAAGGACATGACTTACGCGGTCCTGAAGGTCGGTTGCCGCGAAACCAAGATCGACACCGCAATGCTGTGGGGCTGAGGCTGGCATCGGGAGCGTTCCAAATGACCATGACCTGGAATGGTGGACACCGGGCCGCGCAAAGGCACGGCGGGGCAACGTGGCCAGCCCCGCCACTCCCACCAGCGATGCCCAGGAAAGACTAGCATGCCCCGACAACCCGTAGTCCATCGTCAGTTGCCGAACGGCACCCCTGCTGTGCACGCTCTCGTCATCGGTGTCGGGCGTTACAACACGGCTGGGCCACCGCCGCTCAACGGCGCAGCTGATTCCGCAATCGCTTTCGCCGCGTGGCTCCTTCAGAAGCAGCATGCGCCGGGGTTGGAATTGGGCTCTGTCGACATCCTGGCTTCCCAAGCTTCCGGCGTGCCGGTGAAATGGAACGGCCACGACCTCGATCCGCCCAGCAGTGCTCTCGTGCAGCAGGCCGTAGACGCCTGGCACGATCGCGCCGCAGCAATGCGCGAGAACCTCGCTGTCTTCTACTTCTGCGGGCACGGGGTCGAGGTCGGGGCACTCGAGAGCCTACTCTTGGGGGACGTGGATCTTACGTGTCAAGATCCGTTCGCCAACGCCCTAGCGTTCGACGACTTCATCCGCGGCATGGACAGCTGCGGAGCACGGAAACAGCTCTTTGTCATCGACGCTTGCCGCGAGCTCCCCCCCGGTTACGGCGCGTGGGACGACGCCGTTGGCCTGGGCCGCCCAATGGTCCGCTTCAACCTGAAGCGGAGGGCTGCGATGAGGCCGAGGCTTCACGCGGTGCTGCAAGCCACGTCTTCGACGCAAAAGGCTTGGCCTGGAAGGCAGCAGGGCTGGTTCACTGAAGCGTTGTTGCTCGTTTTGGACGGCGCCGCAGGGAACAACCGTTACGCCGCAAGTGTGAATGAATTCCCTGTGAATACCCGCGAAATTGTGCCCACGATTGAGCTCCTCATGCAGCGCGAGTTCATCCCGCCTCCTGTCGGCGACCAACAGCCGGTCCGGCGCGGGGAGGGCGACTTCGATCTACACCTACCTGATCCCCCCCAGGTACCTGTCCTCGTGACCCACGAGCCAGCAGCCTTGAACCAGGGGCGCCAGATGTCCGCCAAGAGGGCTGGCGTCGAGGTGGCCAACTACACCTGGACGGATGCCAGACCGTGGCAGTCCACGCTTGCGGTCGGAGTCTACGAGTTCTGCAGCGAGAGCGGCGTACACCGTGAGGAGATCGTCGTGCCCGCACGGAAGGTGGTCCTGCAATGAACGCAACTCTGGAGATCCAGTTGGAGCGTCGAGGACGATGGGATAGCCTTTCACAAGCCGCCTTGGTACGGATCCGCCCGGCCCGCGGGCGCAGCATTGACGGGGTCTTGGCTTTGGGAAGCCGCTCCCCGCTCGAGGTCCATGTGGAAGCGGGTGAGATCGATCTCGAGGTTACACTTCCATCTGGGACAGTCCTTACGCAGTCCCTCAACGTCACGGATGGCGAATTCAGAGCGGTGAGCTTCGAGGTGCCGGAGTCTCCGAGGGAATCACTGAGGTGGTTGAGCCTGACGCGAGCTATCGATCTCCAGCGCCCGGTGCAGCACAGGACAATCCATCCCAAGGAGCAGAAGCAAGCTACCCAGCAAGTCCAAGAGTTCAGAACGCGGGGGCCCGTCGAGCGCCGGTCCTTCGACTTTACATCGGCCGAGCTTCCCTACCTCGATCGAGAGCAGCCAATGGGGCAGGGGGCAATGCAGCGCGAGTGCCCTGACACTGAAGGCCTCGAGCTACCTACTCTCATTCCCGAAGAACTCCCGGAATTGGTCGAGGACGTGAGAGCAATCCAAGTGTCGCTCCTGGAGTCTGGGCCGGAACAGTCCTCCCTGGCCCTCCAGACCATGCACGAGGATTCGGACCTTCGCGTGTTGGCGGTGACGGACCGCAGGATCGCTAGGTCACTCCAGGGGGTTCCTGGCTCCGTGCTCCCCGCCCTCGCTCTGCGTGCCCCCTCCCTTCGGAGTGTTCTTCGCGTGTGCATGCTCCCGAGCCCGGGCTCAAACGGTGGGGCTGATCAGGAGGTTCACGTAGCCCTGCGATTCGTCCCGGGTGACCCCTTCCCCGATCTCCAAGTGATCCCTGCCGACCAGGATCTAGCCCCGCTTGTGGGTTTCATGGAGCGCGGTGACCAGCGCGCTTTGGAAGCGCTAAGGAAGGACTACGTCGAGAAGGCAAAGGCTCTCCTGTACGAAAAGATGAGCAGTCCAACCAACGCTGCACTGGGGCTCGCTCTCCTCTTGCGTCTCGGCGAGCTTGAAGGGACTGAGGACTGGCCGGCCAACCTGTGCCACTGGTTCCCGAATCTTCCCGATGCCGCTGCCCTGTACTCCGCGGTCCTGTTGCGCCGTCCTAGCGATACTTCCGCTTGGTGGTCAGATCTGCGACGGACAGCTCTGCAAGCCGCTCGGACCGGGCTGCCGTTCCTGACTGATTCTCTGCGGTATCTGCAGGGATCGCTGGCGGTACTTGACGAGGCGCCGGATGCGTCAGTTGACGAAGATGAAGTTGCGCTTGCGAGACGCTGGTGCGACCGGCTCTTGAGGTCGGTTGACAGCCGTGCGGTCTTTACTACCGCAACGCTTCCCGAGAGTTGGAGCAGAGCGATCTGGGGCTACCGCCAACACGAGACGCGGGAGGACGCCGATGGACCAGTCGCGACTGGATGACCTCCGCAGGATCTTTGCACCCGTGCTCGCGGTTCTCAAACAGCACGGAGCAGAGATCACGGCTTTGCAGGGGCTCGCCGTGGCACGCCCCGGGTATGCCCTGGAGGGTGACACCTCCACCCCAGCACTTGTGCTGGCGTTTCACCCGCCTCGCCCTCAGATCGATCTGACAGAACTCACGACCCGGTTCGGAGTGCGCGTGGATTCCGTCGATGCCTCTCCGCCCGAACAGATTCGCGGCCAAACCACACCAACGTTTGTTTCTCCCTTGAGGTGCTTGCTCGAACCGATGGAAGTGCCCAGTTTCGCCCCAAGACGCGGCACCTATCAACCTCCCGCTGGCGAGAATGCGCCGCGGTTGGACCCCGTGGATGCCGACATGGAGGTCACCGTCTGTGCCAGCCCTGACGCTGGCTGGCCTACACTACGGGACTTCCTGCAAGAGGGGGTGCGAGAACGCCTCACTGTTGCTATGTATGACTTCACTGCCCGGCACGTGGAGGAGACGTTGCGGGCCCAGATGCGAGACTCCAAGGCGACCCTTCGGCTCGTGCTTGATGCGAGGCCGGCCTCCAACCTCGGCGGCCCCACCGGTGTCAACGGACATGATCGTGTCGAGGCCGACGTAGTCGAGCGGTTTCGGGCACTCCTCGGTGAACGCTTCGAGGTTGCACGTGCCTCGGTAGGGGCGCATGGCGCTGTGCCCAAGGCCTACCACATCAAGGTCGCCTCGGCCGACGGCGAGCGTGTCTGGCTTTCTACGGGCAACTGGCAGTCATCCAACCTAGCGCCGTTCGACTACGCCAAACCCGGTGATGCCCCACCGTTGCCACTTTCCCGGTACAACCGCGACTACCATGTGGTGGTCCGTCATCCCCCCTTAGCGACGTGCTTTGCAGGTTTCATCGAGTACGATGCGACCCTCGGCGGCGATTTCGCGGAGCTGGAGACTGATGACGGTCCGATGCTGCTCGTGCCCGTCGCCGAGGCCCCGGAGGACTTCGCCGCGATCAAGCGTTACGAACCTCTGAAGGTGCAGGGGAGGATCAAGGTCTCGCCTTTGCTCACCCCCGATAACTTCCCCACATTCGTGAACTCGCTCCTCCAGGGCGCAAGGAGGCGGGTCTGGATTCAGAACCAGTACCTCACCCCCAACGAAGACGGCGACAACTTCCCCGAGTTTGACCGCCTGCTCGAGCTCCTTGGGCGCCTTGCCGGGCAGGAGCTTGACGTCCGGCTATGTCTCCGCGCGTGCCAGCCTCAGCATCGCGACCTCATCCTGGCCGCCGGCGTAAAGGCCTCTCAGATTCGGCTGCAGCGCAACTGCCATGCGAAGCTCCTCGTCGTTGACGACGACTGGGTAGTGGTGGGAAGTCAAAACCTTTCGAATGATGGCTTTGTGGCCAACCGCGATGCCAGTCTGGCGTTCGAGCACAAAGAGATCACGGACTACTTTGCGACGATTTTCGAAGCCGACTGGGAGCGGGCATCGCCTGTCAGCCGGGGCGATTCCTTCGCGGCGCGCCTGGCAACGGGCGAGAGCGTCCCAATGGGGTGGACTCGAGTCCCCTGGCGGAAGCTATATGACTCAGATCCTCCCCGCCCGACGGTTGCAGTCTCCGTACCCACCCACCCGACCATCACCGCGGCAGGGGCGGAAGAGGACTTGCCATTCTTCGGCGTCGACGCCGCAACGGGTCATCGCCGCCGTGAACGGACGAAGGACGTCGCCAGAGCCATTCGCAACAACCAAGGCATGCCCGGCGCCGACCTCCAACGGGTAGGAGCCGTTGCCTCGACACCCAGCTTTGGCCTTCCTCTTGCTGTCAATCCGGAGAGTCTTTCTGACATGGGGTGGGCTGTCGTGTGGGCACCTTCGGTTTCGAACGAAACAAAGGGAGCGCTGCGCCCTCTGCTAGAACTCAGGTACCGCCAAGTCAACGACGACACGCTCTTCCGTGAGTTCGATTACCTGGATGACGAGACAGCCCGAGGCTTCCTGCAGCGGAACTCCGTGGACTTCGGGGGCGTGCGACCAGAAGCCGTGCCCTTCTACCTTCTGCTGGTAGGCGATCCGGCCGAGATGCCGTTCACCTTCCAGACCGTGCTGGACGTGGAGTATCGGGTCGGGCGACTGCATCTTCCCACCCCTACCGCTTATGCCCGGTATGCCGAGTCGGTCATCGGGGTTGAAAATGGTGGCGCTCGGCCGAGGGATCGCGTACTCCATGCGTTCGGTCCGGCCCACCCCGGTGATAGCGCGACGACACTGAGTTGTGATCAACTGGTGCGCGCAGCCGCCGGATGGCTGGCCACGTACGGTGCGATTACGGCCAGCAATAGACTCCGGGTCCAGACCGATGCGGGTGCCAGCGCAACGAAAGCGCGACTGCAGATGTTGCTGCGCGGCAAAGAGAGCCGTCCGGAGCTACTGTTCACGGCAGGCCACGGGTTGGTCTTCCCGCCCAACAGCAAGCAGCAGAGCGCCGAACAGGGAGCACTGGTCACCGCGGATTGGGACGGGTTCAGTAGCATTCGTCCCGCGGACCGAATGGCAGGCGCAGATGTGCCATCGGACGCGGATGTGCTAGGTCTGGTGGCATTCCTCTTTGCGTGCTTCGGGGCGGGGACCCCGAGAATGGACTCTTTTCCCACCGCGCAGGGTAGGCTGCTGGCTGACAAGCCTCTTGTCTCCGCACTGCCACAGGCGCTGCTCTCCCATGACAGAGGCGCTGCAATAGGCGTCTTCGGGCACATCGACCGCACATTGACCTGGTCGATCCAGCCTCCTGGGGCTCGGGTCGCAACGGATCCGTTTGCTCGGGCGGCGCTGGCCGTGCTGGCTGGGTACCGCCTTGGAAGCGCTTTGGAGGACCTCAATCAGCGCGGTGCCTCCTTGGCTGCGACTCTGGCTTCGACGCTGGCCCCATCTGCACCACCTTTGAGCGACGCCGAGCTGGTTCGTACGTGGGTGCAGCAACGCGATGCTGTGGCGTTTGTCTTGCTCGGTGACCCCGCGGCGCGCCTTCCGCGGTAGAAGGGAGGCCATCGGCTGAGTCCAATGGCACAACCGGCAGCGCCCTCACAAGGAATTCGGGGATGTCAGCCTTCCTGACTCCGCGGAAGCCTCTCGAACGAAGACTGAGCAACGCGGGCTGGGTCAGTGGATCCGGCACGAGGCTCCTTTCGGCGGCTCGAAGCCCAGACTCTAGCGCTTCGTCGGTCGCTACGGTTATCGGTGCCGCCGGGACATGACGACAGGGTGACTGTGCCCTGCTGAGAGGACGAGCAAAATGGCTGTCATGATCAACGCACAGACGAAGCGAATCGGCCTGGCTCTCTCGGGCGGAGGCTTCAGGGCCGCGGCATTCCACCTCGGGGTTCTTAAGAAGCTCTACACACTCCACCTCTTGGACAAGATTGACCTCCTTTCGTGCGTGAGCGGGGGAAGCATCGCCGGCGGAGTTATGGTCACCCATCGTGATCCAGCGGAGGCCCTTTTGGCCCTTGAGAACTACCTCGCAACTCGATCAGTCGCTGTCGCTTCAGTGATTGGTGGCCTTCTCGACCCATTTGAGTCTCGCCTCGATAAGCTCGCCGAGTCGTACGATCGGGACCTCTTCAACGGGCGAACTCTCTCAACACTTCGCGACGGGCCACGGATTTACTTCAACTCGACAAACCTAGCTACAGGTAACCTCTTCTTCTTCGTCGCGGGTGGCGGACATCCCGAGGAGATGGGTGACCATGAGTTCGGCGTGGCTGATGCATCAGGGTTTCCCCTCTGCAAGGCCGTCGCGGCCTCGTCGGCGTTCCCGCCGGTCTTTCCACCGCTTCGGCTGGATTCAGACATTTACCCGCCGGCAGGGAGGTCTGAGTATGTCACGCTGACCGATGGGGGCGTTTACGACAACATGGGAGTAAACCCACTGCTCCTGGCTCGGAACCAGCTTGACTACCTGATCATCAGTGATGGAGGCAAGCCATTCGCGGTTGAGGACCGCCCGACCGAGCATGGGCTTGTCGTGCTGAGGGAAAGCCTTTCAATCATGATGGAGCAGATCCGCGGCCTCGAGTTCGATCGAATCGAATACAGGCACAAGGCTGGGAAAGGCCCTACGCCCCTGTGGTTCTCGATCGACAGCACCGAAGGCGAGGCGACCCCTGGCGACGCAGCCTTTGCATCCGCCATCCGCACTGACCTTAAGCTGCTCTCTCCAGCACAGTTGAACGTGCTTGCGCGACATGGGGCGAGCCTCCTGGAAGCACGTCTGACCCGGTATTCCCCGGAACTCCTCCAGGCTCACTAGAAGCTCACCTACCCGCACCACAACCCAATGCCACGGCCTGCAACTTCGACACCTATGGCCTTGGTGCTCCCGTTATCTCAATAAGAGGACCTACTTACGCGACGGCGACCGTGGTGCAGCAGCCGGATCATACGCCTTCTTCGTCCCCGCCCACACCTGAACTCATTACCTACGTTTGCACCACCTGCCGGCACGTTCCTCAAATGTAGTACTTGAAGTTAGGGAGCCGAGTTGTCACGGTCGGGTTGCTCACCAGGATCTCGCCGACAGCATCGCTGAATTTCACGGTTACCGGCGAGGATTCGCCCAAGCGGCAAGCGTTGTAGTTCAGCTTCGTAAGGCCGAAGATATCCTTCACAACCTGTTCGATATCTGCTTGCCCGTGCTGGACATCGATGCGCAGCGGAGCTGGCACCTCCCAGCCATCGTAGGTGAGGACTGACGGTTTGAAACCGCTAGCCCACAGGTATGCCGTGCGGCGGTTCAGAATCCACGTCGACCCACGAATGACAGGCCACCTCCCTCGTCGATACAAGCGCACACCGTCCCCGCCCGGCCGTACTCGCACGCCGACGAGCTTTGTTCCGGCTGGACATGCCTCTCTGTAGCCGCTGAACTCTTCGTCATCGATGTTCGAGCGACAATGAAGAAATATCTCACGGAGGCCTTTCCCTCCAAGCGTGCCATAGTTTTCTAGGACGCCCGAGAGCAGGTCGCGAGCAGCGGTCCGGGAAAGGTGGTACTCACCATGTTCCGGCGAGTACCAGGGGCCGAATTCCCCACGGAATACAACGCCGTCTCCTGTGTCGAGGAACATCTGTGCTGCGCAGCAGGCGGTCGCCTTGTTAACTCTGTCGTCTGCTCGGCGAAAGGCGATACCCACATAGCACACGCCCTCCCGAGCCGTGACAAGTCGCCACGGCTTCCCACCGGCCTTGTAGTAGATGGCCGTCGACAAATTCCATGCTCGGTCGGAGAGCGGAGTGAGTCCTCGCTTTCCACCCGCTGCTGAGCCGCGCAAATCTAGCGTTGATTCCCTGATGATCTGCATGGGAACTCGGAGTTCCATTGCCCTCGCCTTGATCTGGCGGCGGAAGTCGGGCGAGAGTCTGTACTGTACCGGATCATAGGTTCCGAAGAGGTCTGGCTGAAACACCCTCAAGGCCCGATCCCTCGCTGAAACACGCTCGCCGTGACCGGTGGGGACGGAAGAAAGTGGGCGGCAAGTCAGCCACACCTCATCCGGCACAATACAAAACATCACGTCCAAATGCTCGTCGACATTTGCCGCCAGACGCAGTGCATCTAGGTACTGATTGACAACGTCGTACACGCGTCTATGCCGATCATTCAGTGTGGCCGCCTCTAGGAGGCGATCCCGGTTAAGTATGCGCGCCCAAGCCGCTTGTCCTTGCCACGTCGAAACAAAAGCAGCCTCAAATCCCGGAAACGGTGGCCACAGGCGGTGCTCCTTGTCCTCGTTGCCTGGCTCTCCGTACGAGCACGACACGATCGGGTTGGTAAGAACCTTCGAAAACAGCTCGAATCCAGCGATACCCTCCGGAGTACCAACCAATCCATACGCGACTCCCTTGGGTCCGGACGGCAAATCCGCATCGAACGGCCCAAATAGTCCGAGTCCCGCGTGTGGGTCCACCAAACGCTGCCCGAACCGAAATTCGAGCTGGGGCTCCTCAAGTATTGTGACCCCGCCGGGCATCACGGTTCTTCTTCCCTGAGCTCATCGAGATCATCGATGCCGGCTTCCGTTGCCTGTTGTGCCTGTAGTCGTGCCCTCAAAGGCGCCAGGGCCGCCTCGTTCACCCGAGTCTCTACCTCTGCCTCAATGGGCTTCGCCTCGAGCACGACCTGTTCTCCAGGAATCTCCCCGATGGTGATCCTGCCAGAGCCCGCCGCAAGATGGGCCCTTAATGCCATCTGCCTGCTTAGCCATTGGTGATTCCACCAGCTCTTGACGATTGCCTTGCGACGAGCATTTACTCTCGTGGGTTCTACTTCCAGGCCTGCCGCATCAACCAGATGCAAATGAATCTTCACGACAGCCGCGAACGGGTCCACGATGTTGCGCCGAATTGAGAACGACACGCCGAGGTGGTGAACAATAACAATCTGACCTATCTTCCGCCGCCCAACAACAAGAAGGCCGGTCTGACGGCCCTTGTAGCCCATATAGCGCATTCGATCGCGCGCGAGCAATCCACTGGGAAAATAGAAGTACGCACCCCTCTCATTGAACATCAGGCCTCTTTCGAAACACTTCACCGCGAGGGATTTCCGCAGGAGAGAGCTCACCACGTCACGAGCCGGCACTCCGTCCACTGACTCGGCCTCGCGCCAGCAAACTCCAAGGGGCGTCCCTGTCCGGATTTCCAGGCCAAGCTCCGCTGGTGGTGAGGTGAACGCTAGAAGCAGCGTGTTCGAAACTGGGTAATGCGCCCAGCGCTTTGGCAACACTCCCAGGGTGGCAGGATCGACTCTCCCTGCCATCTCAAAGCGTTGCACCACTTCAGGCACCTCGAGGAACCTCAAGACGTTCGACTCGAGGATCTCCGGTTCGTCGAGAACCGCCTCAATGTTGAGAAACGCAGACACACCCACCTTCCGCCCCTCTTCGACACTGTGCCGAGGTACCTGGCACACCTCGAGTTTCTTGAGCAACTGGCAGAGTCCATCCGCCCAGTTTTCAAAGGGAATGTAGGTGATATCGGTGAGCTGCCATGGGAGATTAGCGGGCTGTGTCCCATCCACATTGAGCGGAATCAGGAATTCCTCCCCTCGTTGCTTCCCTAGGGTGAGGGCAAGTTGGCGTTCCTTCGAAGGATTCTCCTTGCGGATTGAGTGACTGGAAATGAGGTGCAGCATTCGGTAGGTCCTGGCCTTGATCGCACGATCGATATCCTCTGGCCACCGTTCGCCGCCGAGAAGCTTCAGCCGATCGCACCAGACCATGTATCCCTCGACCGTGAGCTTCAGCGCCAACCACTCCGCCAAGGCGCCATCCTCCCAGGCATAGCTTATGAACAGATGATCCCGTAGCATAGGTTGATCGCCTTCGTTTGGCTGTCCAGGCACCCGCCTCGCCCCCACGCCCGCGCGCCTCTGGGAGGCATCCCCAGACTCGAAGCGGGCCGTCTTCTAGCTCTTTTCTTTCCGAACTCCCTTGAACGGGTCACTGCCCTGTTTCTGATCGATGAACTGGCCGGTGTCGGAATCCCGCTTGATCCAACGCTCGACCTTTGGGTTGTACACCTGCGACCGCCTCCGAACTGCTCCCTGGCGGTGTCCGTCACCGGTCGGTGGGTTCTTGGCCATCTCGCTTCCCTCCATGGCGTTGGGTCACCAACGCACGCACCTTGCGCTCGAACTCCGTGACAACCTCCTCCGTGATGAAGGCGTTGTTGTCCCTGATTCTCCTTGCGGTGGTGCAGCCATCCTCAACACCCAGCACCGCCAGCGCAATGAGATCGACCATCACCTCGAGTCCCCATGCAATCCCCACACCCTCACTTGTGCAGGCCTTCCGGAGCGCCTTATCGTTCGTCATACAGCACCAGCCGTGGTCCCGTGCCAGGATCAGACAGAGCGCGTCGTCGAAGGCAATCCCTGGCCTCCCCTGGCCCGCTTCAAGCAGTTGCTCGATGGTCGGAACGACAACCGTCAAACCCAGCCGCTCGCACTCATTCACGCTGAGCTGTTCCACTTTCTCGACGACGGCTGTCGCGACGTACACGGGGCCGGTATGCCGAACCAGCAGGCTCAGAATCGATCGGTCCGCGTCCGCGTAGTCGATGAGGACGTTTGCGTCGGCAATGAGAGGAACGCGCGATCGCTCCACCTATAGATCTCCGACCCAGCTCGCGGCACGCGCTCGCATCTCGGGAAGTCGAAGGGCCAGGATATCGGCGCCACGAGACAAGCTCACCGCTCCGGTCTCGATCCCCCTTCGGACGAGGAACGAGAGGCGATCGCCCCGAAAGTCACTCGGAGAAAGGTCATCCGGCTCTCCTGACCTTGAGCTCTCAGGAAAGCTCCCGTGGTAGGCGTCGACCCTGAGCCCTTCCGGCTCCGCGTCCTTACCTAGCGTCCGTCCATGGGCCACTCGGTACGCATTCTGAAACATCTGCCAGACGTTCACATCCCCGCCAACCTCCTGCTGGAGACGGTACAGCACGGTCTTGTAGGAAACACGGAAGATGCGTTTCACCTTGAGGACACGCTCTACGAACGCCATTCCAGCCGTCTCGCTCCATTCCTTCCTGAACGACCGGTCGGGCATTAGGAAGTGCGCCGCAAAGAGGTTGGCTTCCTGCTCACGGCCTCTTTCCTCGGTAAGCTCCGCCACATCGTAATCGCCAGGATGAAGGACAAGGTGCCCAAGCTCATGTGCGGCGGTAAAGATCCAGCGCTCGACCGAGATTCGCTCCCAGGTGTTTACGACGATTGCTGGACCGCCGTCCTCAGGGCCCACGGAAAGTCCGAAGAAGCTCGGTGAGGCCAGTACCAGCGAGAACAGTTTGATTCCCTTGGACTCCAAGAGCCCACAGATATCTCTCACCGGCTCCTCTGAACCGATACCAAACGCCCTGCGCACACTGTTGGCCGCTGCCACCGGATCACTGGGCACCTGCCCTGGCACCTTCGATCCCGTCCGGGCATCCAGGAGGTCTTCGAGTTCGTTGAAATCCTTTAACCAGCCCGCCACTGAGGCAAGGATCTGCTCTCGGGTGGTCAGCTTCTTCAGCGCCCTAAACCTCACCTGCTTGAGCTGCGCCACAGGGGTGACGATCTGCTGGACACGAACGTCTAGCGCGGCGGCGAGCGCCTGCAGGGTGTCGACCCGAGGTAGAGACTGTCCGGACTCGATGTTACGGTAACCGACTCGAGACAGCCCCGCGCTGTCAGCCAGTTTCTCCTGAGTCAGCCCCTTTGAGACGCGCAAGCGGCACAGGTTTGACGCAATCGCCTGCGAGCCCATACGACACCTCCCAATACACAAGATAAGTCATGATACAGGCATTGTCAAGATGATAATACCCGTCGGTTAGAACTTCTTCAGCCCTTCTGCGGCCGCTTTGGCTTCCTCGCTCAGCTCTTCGCTCCCCTCCTGGCTCTTCTCCTGGTGGTCCTCGCTCAAGTCTGCAATCTCTCGCAGGAACTCCGCCGCTTCGGAGCGTGCCCGGGCCGTCTGCTCCATCTCGGTCAGGTACCGGCCGGCGGCGGCGCCGCGCCCCTCGAGCTCATGGGCAGCGTTTTCCTCGTCAGCCGAGGCTTCGTTGGTCGGCGTACTTACGTCCCGCTGTTCCTCCCCGACACCCTCCATGACCTCTCCGTGGTGCCGCTCTGCCTCGCCGGCCACATGTCGCTCGATCACATCGGCGATTTTGCGGAGCTGCTCGGCCGTCTCGCTGAGCGCGGGATCCTCCATTCCATCCCAGGCGTCCCGCGTCGCCTCGACCTCCTTCTTGTGGTCTTTCGCACCCTCGAGCCGGTGCTCAGTCTCGTCCTCGGCATGCTTCTCCTTGTCGGCCACGTCTTTCTTGGACCCAAGCTCACGCATGCCCGCCTCCTTTGGGATCGTCAGCAGCATGGGAACTCTTGCCGGCACCCCTGCCGTCCAGCGCTCTGCTGACCGCGCGCACAAGGTCGTGCAGGCGTTCCCGATAAACCTTTCCGACGGTCCCGATCCCTTCTTCGCCAAGGACGCGCCCCAGCCATCCAAGGCGCCGCTCCAGCCGCCGTCTCGTCAACTCCGTCTGTGCCACAACGCGCTGGAGCGAGTGGTGATCCTGGTACCCTTTCCGGGCCAGAACGCCTCTGCACTCCTCCAGAAGCTCATCCTTGCTGCTGACCAGGAGGCTTTCGAGCTCCGCTGAAAGTCTCCTTTCGGTTGCCTCACGGAACCACTCCTGTTCCGCAAGGATCGCGAGGACCTGGTTGTCGTCGGGAGGATCTCCGGCCCCGTTTGAACCGTCCACCTCGAGGTGCACCGCGCGGTAGATCCCGTTGAAGAACACCAGAGCCTCGCCGGGCATCAGACGCGACAGGGACTCTTCCACCGCGGGTTCCAGGAGCATCGCTGCTGCAATCGTGTCCCGCTCTTCACCGTCCGCCACGCCGTGCGTGATCTTCACATTGGTGTTCTTGACCACCTCGGGGGCGACCGCCGAAGGGATTTGATCCACCACAATGATGCCCACCCCATAGGCGCGAATCTCCGCGAGGAGCTTGACGAGGAAGCGCGCCGCGTGACCTTCCGGGTCGGCCTCCTCGTTCCCCCGCGAGACCCCGCGGTGCGCCGGAATGAGGCCGTGTGCCTCCTCGATCACGATCACGAGACGGAGCTTCCGGCTCGGACCGAGGGTGCGCAGGTCGCGCAACAGCGAGCTGAGGTAGAGAAGGGTGAGGAAGCTCTGCTGGCGCGAGCTCAAGGCCTGCAACTCGATGATTGTAGGCCATGCAAGGAGGTCCGAGATGGCTGGAAACGGCGCCGACGTCCGAAATATCCGTCCCACGCTGCCCCAGGTCAGCGGTTGTACCCTCTTCCGGATCGCGGCATCGAGGTTTCCCGCCACCTCTCCCTGGTACCCGGCCTCCTTGGCCACCGCGCGGACCCCCCGCAGCAGGGCGTCGATGTCCGGGAACCGATTGCACTCTTCGCAAAGGTCCTCTTCGTCGTCCCCGGCCTCCTCATATGCCCAGCGCACCCCGGCGTCAAGGAACGCGTCCAGCGGGCCACCCAGCGACATCGTCGCCGCCAGGCACATGGTCAGCGTGGCAATGTGCTCCTCCACCGTGCAGCCGTGGGGAACCACAAACGGGTTGAACCGAAGAGGGGACAGACGCTCCAGCCCAGGCGTGAAGATCCGTAGCGACCCCGCCCAAGCGTTGCCGCACTGCAGCAACGCCCGGTATTCCGCCTTGGCTGGCTCCAGTACGACAAACGGGATCCCGAATTTCTCCCAGAGCTGCCTCAACAGGACCTTGATCGTCGTCGTCTTGCCGGAACCCGTAAACCCCGACGTGAACACGTGCCGCAGAAGCTCGTTGACACCCATCGAGAAGAGGTGGCCTGTCTCGACGGCGCGCCCGATGACCAGCGCAGGCTCCCCAGTTGTCGCTCCATTGGCTGCGCCCTCGGCTGTGGTGTCGAGGTTGATCGTCCGGAACGCCGCGCCCCGGCTCGTCGGCAACCGCAGCATCGCGCCCCCCACCTCGCGTCCGACGATGCGGTTGAGGCTCCTGATCCGCTGGAGGCGGAGCCCCCGTGCCGGGTCCGTCCCGCGCAGCGCTTCTAGGCGCTGCTCGGCATCGCGGGCCGCGCCCGTCAGAGCCGCGACAGGGCGCTGCCCCTCGCCGTACCCCGAAAACGACCGCCCCAGACCAAGCGCGGCCTCATGCCCCGAGTCTCCCGGACCGAGGTGCACCACGTCGAACCGCTGCCCGCCGGCCAGCGAGCTTCCGATCACACGACTCAGCAGCTCACCAGCAGCGGGGGACGAACACATGACCCGGATCGTGAACTCGTAGACCAGGCCGCCGAGCAACACTTCGAGCAACGCCTCGAGATCCTTCCGCAGGCGACCGGCGATCGGGTCGCCGCGTCGGGCCAGATCCACCGATCGGCCGGTGCTCCGCCGCTCGCTGGTGTATGCCGATTCAAGCAGGCTGAGATGCTCGATCTCCTCGCGCAGAGCTGCGACACCGGCCTCCGGAAGCGAGACCGGCCTCACGATCAGGTCGGCCACACAGGGGACACCGATTGAGGGCAACACACCGTCAAGCAGCTCGCGCCATTCGAGACCCGCACCCTCGCCGGCCAGCGGGGCAAGGCTGTAGCCGGGTTGCCCCGAGGCCAGATCCACAAGCTGTTCGCCCCCCGTCACCACGAAGACATGGAGATCGCCGCCGGCAGTGAGAAGACTCGCCGCCTCGGAGATGGACGACTCCCTGACCCGGCAGAACGCCCGGATCGCGTGATCCGGGGCCAGCCCCAGTTCGTGCTGTGGAACGCGGAAGAAGAGCTTCGCCCGTGCCTCGCCCGCACCTGCGTCCAAGGCAAGCCTGAGCCCGACCTCATTGCCGCCCCCCGGTACCGTCGCGTCAAGTGCCTTCACCAGGGCACTCGCCCCACCTTCGTCCGCTCCCTGACCGTATCGCAGACGGAACTTCGGCTGCGACAGGTCCAACAGCACGTCGACTCCAAGGATCCTCGGCACCGGTGGCGGGCTCTTCACACCAGCACTTCCGTCAGGGGTTGCCGATGTGGCGCCCGGCCCACCGATCCTTCCGTCGTCTCCCGTTCCACGCCCGCGGCCGGCGCTCTTCATCAGCTTGAGAGAGGGAGTTCGCGGTCGAGCCGGTCTGTCTGTCATCCCATCACCTCCGCCAGGTCACGAGATGCACTTCACTGGACCGGGCTTCTTGGCAATCGCGTGGCTCTCGAGACGATGCCCGGTCTCGATGAAGACCTCAACGCTCGCGTTGCGCAGCGGTGCAAAACCCGGAAGTCTCTCGAGGTCGCCGTGGTTCAGCCGGTCCAGGATTCCCCGTCCCGGTGGCACTTGGTCCGGTTCAACCACCAGACCCGAGTACACGGAAAGCTGCAACGCCCCCGCCACCAGCGCCGGGCGCACCGCGAAGACAAGGTCCGACACCTCAGGCTCGTGGCCTCCGTGCTCGACGACCACCCAAGCCCGTCCCGTTCTCGGTCCGAGCGCCTCCTCGACTCCCGTCCAGAACCGTAGCTCCAGGGCCGCCCAGTCCTCCTCCGCTGCCACCTCCATCGCCGTCGAGGCAAAAAGGTCCGAGACTGGCAGGCCACTGGTCCCGATGCTGAATTCGTTGCCGTTGACCTTCTCGAGTGAGAGCAGAATGAGGCGCCAGGCGTCCGGTCCTGCCGCGCTCACAGCCGTCAGCATGTTGATCCAGGAAGCCTCACTGATCCTGTCGTAGGCTCTCTCCACTTCGATCACTACCAGCCGGTGTGCCTCGTCCTCGGACCGTTCCGCGCCCCGACGGGGGGCCGCGAGCCGCTCCGCGCGCTCGCGCATCGTCCCGAGCGTTGGTTCCTCCGGATCCTGCCAATCCAGCAGGTTGGCGGTGATGAACGAGTCACAGACGGCAAGCGCTCCATCCGGGTTCTCATGCTTCCAGAGCTCGATCAACCGGCTCGCCGCGCCCAACATCTCCTCGCCCCTTGGCGCCTTACCGTCCTCTTGCTGCAGCATGTAGCGCCCCGCGTATTGGACGGGTCCCCCTGGCACGTCGGCGAAGAGAGCCCACCAGTCCGCCAAGGCATTCTTCTCTCCAACCGGGTTCCTGGCGTTTCGAGCGGCGCGCGCCACGATCTCCAGGGCCGTGCTCCTGACGTCAAGCCCCACCGAGGGATCCGCGATCAGGTCCCGCGCCGCGACCGTTGCCAGAAACCCGTTCCCACGCTGGAAGCTGCTCCGTGACCGGATGAGTCCGCCGTATGCAGCCGCCTCACCCGCGGCCTGTCCCGGTTCGGCCGCGGCGATGGCCACCGCGGTGAGCCGCTCACGGACGTCGTCCTCCCCGACCTCGCCGGCGACGTCAAGGGCCGTCGCGATCCACCAGGCCTTCGCGCCTTCACCGACCTCATCCCAGGGTGCCTCGGCGAGCGCAATGAGGCACATCCCAAGCTCGTTTGCCACCGCGACCTGGCCTCCGCCGCGCAGCTCCGTGGCGAGCAACCTGCTCTCCTCCAACACGTGCCACGCACACGCCACAGCGGCCGAGTGTCGCTCCGCTGCGAGGCCTTCATCGTTGAGCCCGGCGAGCTCCTGCCACAAGACCATGAACCTTTGGAGTTCCTCCGGCAGGTGCGCGAGCGACATCCGCGCAGTCGATTCTCTCGCCCGAGGCCGGCGTGCCGCCAGCGCCCCCGACCACGGGACCAGCGCCGAGGACCGTCCTGTTGGAGCCCGCCCTTTCCCGCCATTTGTCTTTCGTGCCATGTTCGCCTCCCGTGCCTCCGCGTCGGATCAACGCCTAGGTGCGCCCTTTGCGCCCGTGCCGCACGCCTTCCTCGATGAGATCGATGGCGGCTCGCAACGCGAAGTCGCAATCCATGTCCGACCGCCAGACCTTCTGAAGCTGCAAGGGCAGCACAAGCCACTCGTCGGGGCCGGCGAGGAGCCGAACTTCAGGCGCGTGCTCCGGAAAAGTCCGCGGCAGCCAGGCGCATGCCTGCCGCTGTTCGCCGCCGGACAGCCTCAGAACGCCCTCGAACGCCAACGCTCCGTCGCGGAGAATCCTCACGACCATTTGAACGTCAGCGCTCTCGAGCAAGGCCCTCGCCGACTCCAACTCGCTTTGGTAGCGGCCCGGATCCGCCTGCCACCAGGGTGGAGTCCGCAACGCATCCAGCACCATCCGCCGTTCGCAAGCGTCGCGAAGACGCCCGAATGCGGGGTCTCGTTCGACCTCGATCGCCCCGCTCAATGCGTCCACCACGCGCTGCAGCGGTTGCGACCGATAGGACACGAGTTCGTTCATGGGTTCCCTCCCCTCACAGTCGGAACCACGGCAAGGACGGTACTGACCCGGTCTCGGAAGGCGCTCTCCCGTGACCTGAACTGTCTCGAGTCTCAGCCGGTGGCGCCAACGACCTGCCCGGCCCTGGTCCTGCACCTGACGCCGACCCCGAGTGCTGAGCGGGAAGCGCCATACCCGCGATCGCATCCGCCTGTGCACGTTCCTTCTCCAGCGTCGCGAGCCGCTCCCTCGCGCTCCGGATGCATTCGCCTAGCTTCCTTAGCAGGTCACCGAAGAAGTTGCGCTCGGCGTGCCAGGCGGTGGTCGCGTTCCGAAGTTCGTCCGTGTATCGTCCGAAACTCCGGCGCCGCAGGGTCTCAATCCCTCTCTCGCCTTGATCCTGCGCAGCTTCGATTTCGCCGCCCAAGCGCCGTGCTTGGGTGCTCAGCGCCTCGATCTCGCGCCGTTGGGACGCGCCCTCCTTTGCCATCAGGCCCGCCATCTCTTCGCGTTCTCTTGACTCTCGCCGAAACCTCGCAATCACCTCCGGCGTGGGCTCGTCGAAGTAGCCCGGCGCCGTGAGGAACTGGGCTGCCAGTCGCCGACAGGACGCTTCGCTTGACAGCGCCGCGCCGAGCGCCCTCAAGGCTTCTCCCATCCGCGCGCACAGTTCTTCGACCTCCCGCTCCCAGTCGTCTCGGGACTTCCTCGGCGTGTTCCCGCTTTCCATCGCGCCCTCCTACCGCACGGTGATGACAATGTTGACGTTGGCAGCCACGGGACGGCCCCACTCGTCCCTCGCGCCTTCCCAGTGCGACCGCTCCACCACTTCCCTGAACCGCTCCTGTACGAAGCCCGCCAAGGGGAATCTCGCCCCGACCGATTCGACGTGAGCGCGCCCCGCTGCGTCGATCACTGCCCTGACGGAGATCCGCTCCCCGGCGTAGGGCGCCAGCAACGACCCCACCGACGAGGGGTACTCAATACCTCCACGCAGTGCCGCCGGTTGAGGCTCTACCGGCGCGCGCACGGTGAGGGTCTCCTGGATCGAACCTGTCGGCTTCCCGTTGACCTCCCTCGTTGGTGATGATTGCGATGAGCCCTCCGGGTGAACGGCCGAGCGCCTTGGCGGTGAGGCAAATGACCGCGACTCCGCGACGGTCGACCGCCGCTTGACCACGGGCGAGCGGGAGCGCAGGACCTTTCCTCCAGAGGCCTCACTGCGGGCCAATGGCTTGTTGTGGATCAGCGTTGGGGCGACGGTTGATGGCCGTACTGGCGGGCTCGAGACAGCTGGCCCCGTTCGGACTAGCCCTTGCCCGAGGTACCCGAGCCCCATCGCAATCAGGCATATGGCGGCCACCAGGGACAGTGCCGCGACCAGCGGCCGGCTCTTCCCCGGGACGCGACCCCTGCCGGGCGATGCGCCACAATCCAGAGCCGAGGACACGGCGCCTAGTGACCGGAGGGGAACCGACGCATTCACCGGCACCTCGACCGCCTCAACGTCAATGACCGGTCCCCCATCGGACCCGAAGACGACTTCCTCTACCTCCGAAACCGCTTCCTCGCCAGCGGTGAACCCGGCCGAGGGTTGGCTCTGACAGTCGCCGCCGTTGGGCGAAGGGTGAGCGCCGCCTGCGACAACAACGTCATCGCCGCCGACCGCGACGGCTCTGGCCTTGTCGAGCAGCCCGAGCTCCTGGAACGTCGGCTCTTTCGCAGGCGTTGCTGGCATCTGCTGGCCATTCGGCGTCGGGGTCTGTTCTGATCGCACCGGCCAGCTGTCAGGACAGAACGATAGCGTCGACGCCGCCGGTGGGAGCGAGACCTCTCCGAAACACTGCTCCTGGCGTCTGGTCCGCAGGACCTCTTCGATTCCTTCTGGCTGAGGCAGGGAGCCTCGCGTTCCAGTACCCCACAGCCCGGCACCGTGCTCCTCGACGCGGATTGCGGCCGTAGCGATGGAGAAGCCTCCCAGACTCATGCCTGTCGCTTCCGCACACTGTCGGGTTCCGCGTCGGTGCTGCCGCCCTGGCGACCGGTTACTGCTTCGCTCTGCCTCCTTCTTCACGGCCGGCCCTTTGCTGTGTGCCTTCATGAATCCCCCTCCAGCTCCAGGAGTCGGGGGGTTGCGTCACGGACCCTCCCCGGAAAAAACATCGCCTCCCGGAGATACAGTCGACGAGCTGTTCCGTTACGACCCTTCCCCCTGAAATTTCCAGCTGGAGGTCTACACGCCGCGGCGACGCTAGTGACTGAGTACGTGTGCATCGACGTTTGGTGGATGGCACCGTTTGCCCCGTCGCACTGTGTGTCCCGGTTTGAGAAGGGAAACCGGCCGCGCGGCTGCTGTCTGGACGAGTCACCCGGCGCGTCGCCCCACCGCCGCGACCTGCGGCCCGACCCGAAACGGGACTTGATCTTCGCCCCGTCACCGAACCCGGAGCGCGATGGCCCGGCAAGGACAGCTCAACGGGTCAGATGCGAGCAGCGCCCGACCACACTGCGCGCACTCGCCGTACCGGACCTTGCCCTCGGCGTCAAAGGCGCTCGCCACGTTCTCCGCCCTCCACGAGCCGTTTCTGGCCCATGTGGCAGACAGGCGAATTCCCGTCGCAACCCTGGGAGACCAGGCGGCTGTGGGCTACCTCGTGTTGTTTAAATGGAGAAGACGGGTGTTCAGCTCAGTTCGCAGCCGGAATCTTCAATGCCGAGCCGGGCGTCCCGGCTGTTTCGCCTTCCCTCGAGCCTGACGGTCGCGCAGGTGCTGCACCATGGCATCGCGGCGACGCTCTCTGATCAGCTTCACGTTGCGTTTGCCGATCTCGCGAAGTTGCTGCGTTTCCCCTGTCGTCAGTTCGCGCGGATGGCCATCCTCATCAACGAGGAGGTGGATCGCTTGGACCAAGTCTTTCGTTCGCATATGCGCCTTATTAACCCTACCACAGCTGCACGCCGGGCTGATGCAACACCTCCAGCGTGGCGCCTCTTGGAGGCGCTGGCAAGGAACTGCTCTTCATATGGGGGCAGCGACAACTCACTATGATCACTTCACTTTCGTGCCATGTCGCTCTCCCGGCTCTCGTTCAGGCAGGCTCATCTTTCCTCCTCCTGCCGCTCCAGTTCATCCACGTTCGCCCTCCCCCTTCTTCTTCTTCGGCCGACGCTGCTCCGAGCCACGCGCGTCTCGGAGTCTCTTTGCCAACCGCCGGACTGCACGGCTCGCTTCATCCGGCTTTCCCTCGAGTTCGACGCCCCGAAGGTGTTCTTCCACGACGCCCAGCAGACGGTCGCGTATGTGTTGGAGCCGCGACGCAACCCGCCTCGGCTTCTCCTGGAGGTACTGATTGCAAAGGTACTCGGAGACTTCGACCTCCTTCCACCCCGGGTGCTCTGCCCTCACAGCCAGGATTGCCTTGGTCAGACGGCTCCCCTTGCAAAGCGCACGCAGAAGCTTGCACTGCAGGTCCCGGTCAATCGACTCACCCCAGCGGCTGAATTCAGCCGCAACCGGCGCGAGATCCGACATCAGGTCCTCGACCGAGTCGAACTTCTCGGCCACGCGCTCCACTGTTCCCAGCTCCTCTGGCAGAAACCCGAGCGCGGGTTCCCGATCGATCTCGGCCCACTTGGCGCCGATCTCTCCGTGCCAACTGGTCAGGCTGTCGATGGAGACCTCAACCCCGCGAACACCGTCGCTGGTCGTCTGTTGCCGCTTCTCCCGCCGGAGAACGTCAATCGTCTTGTTCTTGCAGATGCTCTCAAGAAAACTCGACAGCGCTCCGACCTTCGGGCGGCTCCCCTTCCGGCCGGTCATGCAATCGGTGACAGCCTCCGCCAGAAGATTGAAGATCTCTCCAGAGTGGTACTCGTCGAAATACCTCCCACCGATCGTGACTATGACCTCATCCAGAGCCTCCATGAACGACATCACGATCTCGACCGCGGCTTTCACGTCACCGCTGGAGGCGACCTCGATGAGATTCAGCCCCAGGACTCGCTGCAGGCCCGCCTGGCTCCTCACCGTCTTGTAAATGTAGGTCTGTCGCTCTGCTGCGCTCCACACCCATTGCCCACCCTTTGCGGCCTGCTCGGCAAGCTTCTCCTGGGCCGCAACACGGGTCTGCTCGCGCCATTGCCACGCGTCCCACCGACGCAGATCCTTTTCGAAAACCGGCCACAACGAGTCGAACGCACCCAAGACCAGCTCCACGGCGCTCCGGTGACCTTCGTTGGGAGCTGTCCCACCTGTGGACTTGCCACCGATTCGGCGCCGGCCACCAACCCCTACTCGCGCACCAGAAACCCGCTCCTCCCTCGGTTCTTGTGACTCGACCCGCTGGCGAGATGCGGACGCCCCCTCAGGGCTCACCTCGCGCCGGTCTGGTTCCTTTTCCACGCTCTCACTGTTTCGAGCGGCCCCTTCGAGGTCCCGTCCACGACCTCTGGGGCCAATTTGGATGAAGTGACCTGGCTCTCCTCGCTTCCTCATGGCTGCCTCCCTCCCCCGGCGAAGGGGATCGCGCAGGGGAATGTCCCCGTCACACGTTGAGTTCAACTGGGTCTTGGCGAGCCTCTGAAAACGAGAACAGCCACCATTGGCCCGAGTGAAGTCCGCGAGCGCTTTGGTGGCTCTGATCGAGCTGAGCTCAGCGGCCGTGAACCCGCGAGCACAACCCTTGCCTGCCCGCCCTGGAGGGCGTCGGCATCCTACGAGAGATGCGGTTGCGACACTTCTGCCGCAGGCATGGCGATGGGCGGTCTCCTCCTTTCGATTGCTAGGGGTCGTTCCGACGTCTGTGTGTTGGGCTGTCGCCTGGACGCGAGATCCCGTCACCGTGAGTGGCCATCACGTGGGCGGGATCACACTGCATCGTGGCTTCGCGTTGAACCCCTCGGCATCCCCTGCGGTGCGTCCCCGAGAGACGGACCACAGGGCAGGCGTGGCCCAGATTGGTGGTGGGTGGTGCCTTCGACGTCAGCGGCATCGCGGCCTCCCTCCACCCCCAGATTCTTTGGGGGTAATTTTCAGGATGGGGCATTGTATGAGATTTGTCAAGACCCGCACCAAATATCGAGTAGCCCTCCACACAACGTCGGCCCGGCAACGTTGTGTACGGGCTCCCACACTGAGGAGAGACCGTGGACTCTGTGAACGTCTTTCACGCGGTCCGCGTGCCCCAGGCGACTCTCGCCTCGCACTGCTCACCATCCGCCGGGAAAAACGACACCTCCCGGTCAAACTCCTGCTGAGCCAGCCCCCCGGCCCCGATCCTCCCACGTGTTCCGACAGGATGATGACTGGAAAGTGATACGCATCCCATTACTAAGGTGGACGAGGTGGCACAACCCAAGGTAAGAGACTAAAAACAGGAGCCTTGCGTCCCTTCTGGCCCGTCCCGTCCATCCTGGCTGGTTGTCTCTCTCCACCTTCATCGCTTGACACGCAACCCGCTGGGACTACGATACGTACCAAGGGTGGCGTTCTTCGGGCGCAGGCCTTGACAGACTGGCCCGACTGGCCCACGATGGGCACTAGTAAGGCCACGTTCACGGTTCAACGGAGGAGCGGACAGGCTCCGAGGAGCCTATCTAGAAAACTTTATGAACTCGAGGGCACCCATGAAGATGAAAGCCGCGGCCCTGGCGTCGGGGAATGCCATCGCCAGCCCGCCTAGTTGGAACGCGGGGAGGAGTTACATGCGTCCGCATGATCAGAGCCCTGAGGAACAAAGGGTCCTCGCGCTGTTTGCGGAACGCAACGGTCCGGTGGCATCGCCGGATCGTGATGCTCTGCTGCGCGCGCTGGGTGCCCGGGGGCCTGGGTGGGTAAGGAAGCCGATCCCCATCAACCCTGAAGGTTTCAAGCCCGAAGACCACATCGACCCGCTGCTCTTGGATCTCTACGGTGACGCCGAGGAGAGACGTCGCTACCTCGACCCTTGGCAAGTCCACGCCTCTTCGTGCGCCTACTGCACTGACTTGCTCGCCGTCTACGACATTCTCCCACCCCGTGAGGACTAAGGCCGAGTCCCCTCTTCATCTCCACTTTGGTCTTGGCCCGTTCGGGCTCGGATTTGTTCTCCCCTTCTTCCGGCCACGCTCCCGAACTGGTCTCATGGCTGTCATCCGCAATAGCTCCGACAAACAGTATTACCCCACACTCGAGGGCGGGGGTACGGTCGAGCTCTGCTTCCCGGACGGCGCCACGGAAGCCTACCCAGCCCCACCGATCCGTCGCTATAACGACCACTCGCCACGGACCCTCCTGAAGATCCTTGACGGAACTCCGCCGCAGGTTGTCTCCTGTAGCGTGGGCGTTGGGAACCTCGAAGCCGTCTACCAAGCCCTTGAAGTCCTGCTCACCAGGCACAGCAGCTTCTACACCACAACTCCCTTAATCTTTCTCCCCTTGGAAAACAAGTCGGATGCGGGTACGCAAGCGCTGAGTCACCTCAAAGCGCGCGACCTGCCGTCGACGTGGGTCGATGACCATCTCTTTGCGGCCGACACGGTGGTTGATCGAATCTGCAGTGACAAGATCCTCGTTACCGATGCGACTTGCCACGTGGAGACTGAGAATCACCTCAACTTCAAGTTCACCTTTCCGGCGAAGGCGCACCTTGATTCGATCTGGGCACGACTTTGTGACCTCCAACTCGACCCGTTTCTCTGCGACGCGCCAGCTTTTGCGATCGAGGTCCGCAAGAAGTTCTGGGCGATGAACGGTCTCCAGTACGCCCTCGCCGCGCTGGCCTTGCGCGACGGCTTGCCTTACTCCGCGACCATTGGCGACATCCTGCGCATTGAGCGGATCCAGCACCTCATGTTGCGTCTCCGCGCCGAGACTGCCCTCGCGCTCTATTTCTACGCTCGCAGGCGGGGGACGAAGATCGACTTTCAGGTCCTCCAGGATCATGTCGACTCCACGTGGGCGCGGGTCATCGCTGTTAAAGGCGACACTGTTCACCGGCTCATCAAGGACCTCCAGTACGTCACTGAGGACCTGCGGCTCATTGCGCGTGGCGGCCGCAGCGATGCGCGCCCGCCCGCCTTCAAGGATTTCGTCGAGAAGTGGCGCCAGCGTGTCTTGGAGCCAAGCGAGCTGCTCCTCGATCACGTCGAGGAGATCCAGGCGCCCCTCTACCACCCCCGCATCAGCTACTTCTTCCTTGAGCAACTCGCCCAGACTATTGCCAGCCTCCTTGGGCAGCGAACCGCCCACCCACGAAGGGGTGGCCGGCGATGACCTTCCTCTGCGACTTCGACGGTACGGTCGCGACGCGTGACATTGGCGCGGCGCTCCTCGCGCGCTTCGGTCGCCCGGCCTGGCGCCTCTGGGATGTGCTTGCTCACCGGGGTGCGCTGCCGTTGCGGGTAGCCCAAGACCTCCAGTGGCGTGGAGTGCGCGCCTCCATCCAGGAGTTGAGGGCGGAAGCGTTCCGCGTCGGCCGCGTCCGACCAGGATTCGAGGAGTTCCTGGCGAAGACTGCCGCCGACGGGCACCGCATCATCGTCGTTTCCAGCGGCTTCTCCTTCTACATCGACGCAGTCCTCGGCCCGCTTCGGTCCCGCGTCGAGCTTATCGCGAACGACCTTCTACCTGCTGTCAAGGGCTTCCGAATTGCCTGGGCGCCTTTACGCTACGCCTGCGCCAGCCACCGTCCCTGCAAGGTGGCAGTGCTCCGGAAACTCCCGGGGTCGACCGTCCTCGTCGGCGACGGCGTCTCCGACACGTGCGGCCTGCGATCATCTGCAACGATCTTCGCCGTCGAGGGGAGCTTTCTCGCCCGACTGGCGAGCGCACAGCGACGACCCTTCACCGCATTCACCGACTTCCGCGCCGTCGTTTAGCCTCAGAGTGCGTGCGGGAGTCGAAACGCTCCTTCCGCCGCGGTAGCGAGCGACGCCAAGATTGCTTTTCCGTAGGGAAGGGATATCCCCCGTGGCTGGGCGGCCGTCGCGCAGTCGCCGCTGTGCCGGACGCGCTCCCGGGCTTCGTCGTTACTGCGCAGTAGTCAGTGACCGAAAGGTTTATATAGGTGGAGGTCTTAGGGGCAGGGGTAAGATCTGTGTGATGGTGATCCTGCATGACGCTTGACGACCTCCTCAACGGCGCGCGGCGCTTCGCGCGCGGCGCGGTGCTCGCGGCGGGCCTCAGCCTCGCGACGCTCGCGCCCGGCGCCGGCTCCGCGGCGGAGCCGCTCAAGGCCGGCGCGTTCAGCGTCGACCAGGTCGAGGCGCCCGCGGTGGCGGCGCACGTGCCGCGCAGGCACTTGCAGCGGGTGCCGCCGATCGAGGAGTACGCGTTCCGCGCGGTGAACACGCCGGACGTGGCGAGCACGATCGTCGTGACGAATCCGACGGCGACGGACGCCGCGGTCTCGTTCAACGTCGGCGGCCACCAGGTGTTCTACAGCGTCGCGGCGGGTCATGCGGAGCGCATCCCGGCGGCGGAGCTCGGCTTCGCGGGCGACGTCATCGTCTACGAGCACGTCACCGGGGCGGACCCGTCCCAGGTGGCGACGTTCGTGCGCACGGAGCGCAGCACGCTCGAGAACGGGGTGCGCGCCTGGACTGGCAGCGGCGCCTCCGCGATCCCCCTCTCCGACTTCCTCACCTCGGGGCAGGTGGCGAAGCTGCCGCTCACGGCGGACCAGCACGAGCTCTACGTCATCGGCGGCCACGACGTCGCGGCGAACGGTCTCGTCAACCTGCAGCTGCAGGTCGTGGGCGAGAACGGCGCGGTGAAGAAGGACAGCCAGGGGAACCCGGCGCAGGGCAGCTACACGCTCAACGCCCTCACCTTCACGCCGATCGACCCGGTGGCGGAGTGGCACATCACCCTCAGCAGCGGCGACCAGCTCATCGTCTACCCCTTCGGCGGCCAAGTCCAAGTGCTGGACGTGCGCACCCTCGCGAGCGGCGACGAGCTCGAACGCACCGCGACGACGGCGAGCCAGGTCGACAACGAGTTCGACGTGCCCATCATGCAGCGCACCGCAGGAACGACCCCGACAGCATGGACGACGTTCGGCGCGATGAACTTCACCGTTCAACAGGGCACTATTTACCTTAACTATACTGATCGCGGTAATGGACAGACTGCTAACGCCTACAACGGGTCTAATATCATTGGCTCGACGCAGAGCGTTTGGAACGATGCGATTCAGGATTTCATCTCTCTCGGACAAACCACTGCCCACCTTGGCGCGTCGCACGGTTCCATGACTGCTGGCTCAACTCTCCTTCCCTACAGCGAGATCTACTCCACGACTGCCGGCAGGACGGTCGGCGCCGTCGTGCCGCTCTTCCGCACGCGCGACCTCAATGGTCCTAATGGGACGCGAGCGCTGCTCCATGCGCTCAGCGAGAACAGCGACGAGACGACGCGCATCGGCCTCATCGACGAGTCCGGCTCGCCGACTCAGAGCATCCACGGCGACTGCTACCAGGGCAGCGACGGCACCAAGACCGGGAGCTTCGACCAGAGCATCACCCCCTACAGCAACGTCACGCTTGACCACGTCCTCACCCAGCAGTGCGGCATGACCGCCCCGGTCGAGAACGCGTACATCATCCTCACCAGCACGACGGACAACACGAACAAGCAGTTCCACGCGTGGGCGGAGATCACGAGCACCCTCACCGGCGACGAGCACGTCGAGAAAGCGACGAAGCTCCCGGCGCCGCCCGTGACGGGGGAACAGTACGTCAGAAAGTACCTCGACCCCCTTTTCAATGATGCAACACCTGAGAATCACATCCAGTATCACCTCGAGTATGACCTCAGCCGTTGCATGCTCCGCGACGATTGTGGCATCCCTAATCTCACGCATGACTTCGCGGTCATCTTGAATAGGGGTATCGGCGAGACATGGACTGTGACACAGTTCGAGCAGTGGCTTACCGACATGACTGATGGTGTCGTCAGTTCGACGAACGAGGAACTCTGCACCCAGTACAAGCCTTTCACCCAAGGTGGCAACGGTACGGGATGGTCGCTCACCACAAGTCCGTCAACCTGCACGGGTGCGCCCGGTGGCGTCCAGCTCACCACGACTGATAACGCCCAAGCCTACTCGCTTGTCCGCGGGGACGTCGTCAACTGGGTACAACTTCACCCGGAGCGGTACGGCGGCAACACCACCACGGGACCGAACTTGGATTTTGACCCGCAGTGGTACACCACGACCCCGCGGTAAAGATGCCGAAATGCGATTCAGAACAACGTTCCAATTCATTCAACAACATGTTGCAGGCACTTCCCATGGACCAAGAACGACTCGAGAGACTCTTGCTCGAACCACTGCGCTCCGCGCACCCATCCCAAGCGCACAGGTACTTCATCCGATTCCTTCTCGATGAGGAAGGAACGCCATGGTCACTCAACGATATGACGGTCGTCGCTCTTCAGGGAGTTGGCGCGCTCGGGCACCTCGAGGCCCTCGCCCAGAAGGGAGATGAACGCGCGGCCGCATTCGTCACACGGCTCCGCAGCTACCTCGATCGGCTCCACGAACCCATCACCGCCAACCGTTCCCTCACACCGGATGAACAAGCCCTCTACGACGAGTTCCGCCGCGAAACCAGCCACGCCAACGCGTACTACCATATCTGCGGCCGTCCGCGTCCCGTCCCTGCAACGATGAGCACGCCAGCACAGCCCTCCGAGGAGGCGCAAGTCGCGCGCTATCGTCGCATCATCCACGACGCGCTCACATCGCGCCACAACAACAGGAACTGAACGCAGCCACACGTGCGCACGGCAACGTCCCGAAACCCCCGCCGATTCTTCGCTCACACTCCAGGCTCAACGCCGCCGCCCGCACGATGAAGCCGACACGGACGAAGACACCGCGACAGAGGAGGAGCCCTGCACAGAATGTCGGCGTGGCGACATTCTGTATGGGTTCGAGCGAGAACCAGGTGGTGTGCCTGGTCCGTCGCCAAAACATCGTCACAATCTTTAAATAGCGTTGGAGCAAGGATTGGTGCATGAGAGGTGGCCAGTGGGCGCTTGTACTCAGCATCACGCTGACCTTGGTGCTGGTCCTCGCACTTCTTCCCCGTGTCCTCGCGCCAAGTGGGTGCGGCGATAGTAATTGCATCACGCCAGAGACCTGCTCGAGCTGTCCTCAGGATTGTGGCGCGTGCCCGGGCGAGTCCTGTGCGCAGTACGCCTGTGAAGCAGGCTATTGTTGCGTCAGTCAGGTCTGCTCGGCACAGGTCTGCACCCCGTCCGCGACGCGCACGGTGAGTTGCGGCACGATACCTAACGAGCCGCCGTACGTGAAGACGCAGACGTGCGCGACAGACGGATGTAGCTGGCAGGACACAAGCACGTGCCACTACAACTGCGGCGGCGGCACTCCAGCCGTGTGCGACGACGCGAACCCGTGCACGACGGACAACTGTGCTGCGGCGACGGGGTGCTACCACAGCAACGTCGGCGCAGGGATTGCGTGCAGCGGCGGCGTGTGCGACGGGCAAGGGAATTGTCTTCCATCATGTACGAGTGTTGGTGGTATGTGTCGGCTCTCCATCCCGACGAATAGCGTCGCGGTCACAGGCTATTGCGATTCAACAACTCCTTACTGTCGCGCGTGTCCCTCGGCGTATCCGGTGTATAACGCGACGCTCAACGCTTGCGTCCCGTCGAACGTCTGCACGCCTGCGGGGTTGACGCAGTGCCAGCAGAACGCGGGCGTCTACCAGAACCGGACGTGCTCTGACCAGGGCGGGTGGCTGAACTGGGGCTCGTGGGTGAACTGCCCCGCGACGTACACGTGCAGCGGCGCGGTCTGCGCCGCCGCCGCGCCGACGACGTGCAGCTTCAACAGCACCACGTACGCCGTCGGCGAGTCGCGCTGCGACGCCGCGACGAAGTACACGTGCATCAGCGGCGCCGCCGGCGCCGCGTGGGACGGCGGCACGGCGTGCACCGGCGCCACGCCCGTCTGCGAGCAGAGCGGGAACACGGCGAGCTGCGTCGCGTGCAGCGAGACGTGCGCGTCGCACGGCTACGCGTGCGGCTCCTGGGTGTTCTGCGGGCAGGCGGTGAGCTGCGGGACGTGCGCCTCCGGGTCGTGCAACATGACGACGGGGCAGTGCGTCGCGTCCTGCACGCCCTCGTGCACGCAGAGCGGCGCGACGCAGTGCAGCGGGAACAGCGTCCAGACGTGCACCGGGTCGTGCTTGCAATGGGTGACGACCGCGGCGTGCAGCGACCCGACGCCCGTGTGCAGCGCGGCGAGCTCCGCGATCAGGTGCGGCTGACCGTCGCCAGGCATCAAGCTCCGCGTGAATGGAACCAGGGAAGGCGGAGATAGAACCTCTGCCAACCCCCTCCCCCTTCACCCTTAATCCCGCCGGACGCTCACAACCCGGGCTCCGACGCGGACGTTCTGGCTCTGGGCGGCTTCTGGGGGCTTGTTGCCGTATGGCAAAGAAGTCCCCTGCCGGGGACGGCTGGCTCCCCCTTCAGCCCTCCTCCGGCTTCGTCGTTACTGCGCAGTAGTCAGTGACCGAAAGGTTTATATAGCACCGAGTCTCAAGGAAGGGGGTAGAATAGCCCTTCAGAGGTGTGAGTCCCATGAGCATCCTTCGGAACCGTTTCGTCCGGAACGTCGCGCTCGCCGGCGCCGCCCTCGGCACCGCCTTCGGCCTTGAGGGCCTCGTCGCGCGCTCGGCCGGCGCGGACGTGATCGTGCCGACGGTTGCGGCGACTGCGGGGCAGCATGGCAGCAACTGGCAGAGCGATCTGCGCGTCGCGAACCCGTACAGCGAGACGATCAGCTACACCCTCGTCTTCACGGAGCGGGGGCAGAGCATGAGCGCGGCTGACGCGCGCGTCAGCGCGACGCTGGGGCCGAATGAGGTGCGTTTCTATCCTGACGGATTGGTAGATCCTGCCGATCCCCCTCGGGATTACGAGGGAAGACCGGGACCGGCAGGACCCCCTTTCAAACCGTGCGTGCGGATTTCCCGCACACGGCTTGCCGATGGTCTTCGGGGTGTGGCGT
>JAKALX010000179.1 GCA_021823905.1 Chloroflexota bacterium
TCGGCGGTCCGTCCGTCTTCGGCCAGGATCCGGTCGAGCTTGCCGCTGATCTCCTCCACGCTGAGGGGGCGGAACGTGAAGCGCTGCACGCGCGAGAGCACCGCCGGGCGGATCTGTGTGGGATCGGTGGTGCAGAACACGAAGAGCACGTGCGGGGGTGGCTCCTCGAGCGTCTTCAGGAGGACGTCCCAGCCCTCCTTGATGCGCTGCACCTCGTCGACGATGAAGACTTTGCGGCGAAGGTCGGAGGGTGCCGTGTGCACGCGCGGCAGCAGCTCGCGCATGTCGCTCACCGTGTTGTTGGATGCCGCGTCGAACTCGGCGACGTCGAGCGCCGTCCCCTCGCGGATAGCTTCGCAGCTCGGGCACGCGTCGCAGGGTTCACCGTCGCGCAGGTTCGTGCAGTTCACCGCCTTGGCGAGGATGCGGGCCATGGAGGTCTTGCCGGTTCCCCGCGGGCCCACGAACAGGTAGGCGTGACCCACGCGTCCCAGGCGCACGGCGTTGCGGAGGGTCTCCACCACCGCACCCTGGCCCACGATCTGCGCGAAGGTCTGGGCACGCCAGCGCCGGGAGATGGCCGTGTGGCGGCCGGTGGCGGGAGGGACGGGCGACGAGGACGTGGCGGTCATCGGCTCCTGGATCGGGGCGGGCGGCTGCCCGGGCGAGCCAATGATACGGGCCCGGGACGACGCCGCAGGCCGCGGCGGGACGATGGACGGAGTGCCGTGCACCCTCCGTCGATCGGTGACGTCCCCGCGCTCGTGGCAATGGCCGGCTCGGACCAGGCCGATCCGCGGCACCCGGCGAGCAGCGTTTATCGCTGCTTCCTTCCGGACCTGACGAGGTTCACGCGTCGCCGCTGCGCGGGACCCGATCCTCAACGTCGACCACCACCGGAGCCCTCGAGAACGCGGACCTCGGGAGGGAATTCAGCCCTGCTTGAGCGGATTGCAGGTTCAGGGCACCGCTAGCTCCCCACCTAGCACGGCCCGCGGATGATACCTCGCGCACCGACCGGGTGCGGCACGGATGCCGGGCGACCAGGGCCCGCATCCCGAAGACCGGGCCGGGAGGAATGGCGGAGAGGGCGGGATTTGAACCCGCGATGGGTTGCCCCATACCGCATTTCCAGTCCGGTCCCGGACGTCCGAGGCGGTCCGCTGGCGTCCATTCTGAGCACGAACAGAACGGACGTTCACGGTCCGCCGTCTGCCGCTGTACGCGGTTGACAGCCACGGTCAGCCGCCGTGACTGTCAGCGTGGCTGTCAGGTTGTGTCACCTGACGGGATCACTCTCGGAGGGCGATAGCTCTCTCCTTGCCACGGATCGCTGAGCCGATTGGGTCATCGGTATCGGCGAGAGCTTCGTCCATCTTGAGCAGGCAGACCTCGATTTCGAGTGCGGTCAAACCTCGGATGAAGCCCGCGTCCAGGGTGCGCCTGAGACGCTGCATCTGCTCCTCACCCCGCCACGGTCCGAACGCCAGGAACAGGTCGACTCCCGTCCGGGACTCGGACGGCACGCGCCACTTGCCACTCAGTGGCTCGAACCTCAGGGCGCTTCGCATGACCTCGTAGGCGAGCAGGGCCGGGCAGTCTGACGCCGCCGCGTGAATGGAGACGAGTAGACGCGCTTCCCTCTTCGTAAGCCACTCCAGTTCGCGAAGCCGATCACGCATAGCCAACTCCGCCAGGATCGGCACCACGACGGCGACTTCGTCGGGATCGGACTCGGTCAACGACCAACGCTCGGACGGGTCCGGCGGAACGAGCGCCTTCGTGATCCGCTGGACTGTTCGGAGGCTGGGCACGCGGCCCCTGAAGCCGGAGTCAGCCTCCAAGGCTCCATGTATCTGACGTGCGCTCCGGCCCTGTCTCCAGCCGTCCTCAATAGCTTCGAGGACGTCGGCATCGGTCCGCGAGCTAGGTGGCGCGATCTGACGCATATTCGCCCCTGTCTGTCGTGGTGAGCATCTTTGATATGGCGCAAGGGCACTCTACACTGTCGACACAGACCGCGCGAGATGCGCGCGGACCAGTGGGAGTCCAACATGACGTTGCTTCTAAAGCCGGAGGAAGCCGCCGCCGAGCTGCGCCTGTCGCGCGCGACTGTGTATGGACTCCTGGCGACTGGCCGCCTGGAGTCCGTAACCGTGGGCCGGGCCCGCCGCATCCCCCGCGCGGCGCTGGAACGGTTCGTGGAACGCCTCGCGTCCGAGCAGCGCGCCGAGCGCGACGCCGCGTGACGGTGCGCAGTGACGCGAGGTGGGTTCACCACGATGGACGTCTCTGTGACCATCGCGAGCGACTTCAAGTTTCGGCGGATCGCCCGAGGTGAGCACCCCGAGCGCTACCCCATCGCGCTGGCCGCGTACGTCGGGCTGCTAGGTCAGTGCTGGCAAGAGGAGCGGCGCGTCCCGCTCGTCGAGGGCTGGCCCGTGCTGCTCGACTGGGACGCGGCGGTGGCCGCCGAGATGGCCGCCGTCGGGCTCATCGACGATGCCGGCTGCATCCCCGAACGGACCTGGGCAGAGTGGTTCGAACCGGCCCGGGAACGGCGCGACCGTGCACGGGAACGAGCACGACAGTCCTACACCGGAGCACGACGCCTACGCGAAGACTCCGCGCAGACTACGCGCAGTCTTCAGGGTCCTATCCGGCCGACAGATCCGTCCGACAGATCCGAACCGTCCGTGGTGCGACCCGTCGATGAAGACGACGAGGGCGCCCCGGAGGGCTGGGACCGCGCCTGGACTTCCTTCCTTCGGGAGTGGCGCCGGCGGTATGGCGCGCTCCCGTCTGAGAAGCAGCGAGCAACGCTCTGGGAGCTCGTCGACGCTCGCCCTGCCGATGCCGGCCGATGGCTCGCCGATGCCCCGAAGGACGCGGCACCGTATGAGGCCGTCGCCCACGTCCTGAGGCGCTGGCGCGCCCTGCGCAACCGGGAGGATGCGGCGTGACCATGACAGCGACTGCCACCGGGCGCCACCGTGCCGATGCCGCCTTGCTGGCGGAGTTGGCGGCCGGTCGGACGGTAGCTCAGGCCGCGGAGGCTACCGGCGTCTCCGAGCGCTCCGCGTTCCGACGCCTAGCTGACCCCGGATTCCGAGAGCAACTCGCAGAGGCGCAGCGCGCCGCACTTGCCGAGGCGTCGCGGACACTGGCCGCCAACGCGACGTTGGCCGCCCAGACGCTCGGCGAGCTGCTCGGCGATGGCAACCCGCCCCCTGTGAGGCTTGCGGCTGCACGCGCCACGCTCGATCTGGCCGCGCGGTGGCGCGAGCTGGACGATTTGGAGGCACGCGTCGAGGCCTTGGAGGACGGCCGGGACGCGAGGCGCGTCGCATGAGCCGGGTGCGCGAGCGCGTCGGACGTCTGGAGCGCGGGGCTGGGAGGCGGGCCAACCTGCCGGACGTCTCGCGCCTGCTCGACGCGGGCGACAGCATGGCGGGCGCGACGTGGTGGGCCGAGGCGGAGGCCGTGGCCGCCCCAGCACTCGGGCTCCGGAGAGGCGAGCCGATCGTGAACCGACTCAACGAGTGGGCGCATGACGCGGGTGTCACTCCGCGTGACGTCATGACTGCTCTGCTCCGGAACCTGTCCCGCTGGCCGAGCATGTCGGCCGAAGCACGGCGCGAGGCCGCACGGGATGAACACTGGGCGATATGGAGAGTTGAGGCCGGCGAAGCCCTCCGGGCGGCCGAAGAACTCGGGACGCCTGGCTTCACCGATCCGGAGGTGGACAGCGCGACGGGCTGGCGACACCACTACTGCAAGCTCAAGGACCTCGCCGAGGTTGGCCTGCTCCGAGAGACAGGGGAGATGCGGTTGGGCTGGCGCGTCTATCGGATGTTGAGCACACAGGAACGTGCGGCATGGGAGGCCGCGGAAGGAGCCTCCAGCGATGCCGCATGAACCCACTGCCGCCGAGCTACGCGCGCTTGCCGACCGAGCCCGCGCCGAGGCCCTGGCCGCGACTGATCGTGCCGAGGCCGCCGAGCGGACCGCCGAGGCCGCCGAGCAAGCCGAGGAACGCGACCGCCAGCGCGCCGCATGGCGCGAGGAAGCGGCCCACCTCGACGCGGAGGCGGGCGCGATCGAACGAGACGTCATCCCCGACATCGCGCGCCGTCTGGCCGATGCGACCGCCGCCGTCGAGCGCGCGGAGCGCAACGCGGAGGCGTCCGAAGAGCAGGTCCGCGCGGCCGAGGAATCCGCAGCGCGCCACGTCGAGGCCGGCGATCCGCCAGACGTGGCGGCACAGGCGCTCGGGTCGGCCGGTGCGTTCCGCATCCTCGCCGACCAGTACCGAGGCGAGGCGGAGCGACGGCGTCAGGAAGCCGAGCCGACCCGGGCCGAGCTGGCGGACGCCCGCCAGCGCGTCGAGCACTTGCGCGGCGATGCGATCGCCCGTCGCGAATGGGCCGATCCGCCGGACCTTTCCGCGGCCCGGGCCGAGGCTGAGCGGCGGGAACGGCGGACCAGGGAACTTGACCGCCAGGAACGCGAGCGCGAGGCGCGCCGATGGCTGAACCTGCCGGACTGAACATCGGGGAGTTGCCGGAGAACAGCCACACCCGGCGCTCCCCGTCCCTGCCCGCCCAGGATGCCCCAGGACGGGCGATCCGCGCCGCTGCCGTGTCATTGCACCCCTACAGAGCCCATGCCGCCTTGTGCATCGTTGTAGACTGTCATGGTGATCGCGTTGCCGAGCCGAGCGGGTTGCTGCACGCTCGATTGTGGGACTGTTGGGACCACTGCCGATAATAATGGTTATGTATCAATGAGGCCACAGAGCACGCATGGAACCGGACCATAATGGTACAGAACCCGAGGGACTGACCGTGGAGGAAGTGGCGTTCCTGACCGGCCGGCGCCCCTACGTCATCCGGCGATGGATACGGGACGGCGTGCTGCCGGCCCACAAGTTGACCCACGTGCGCGGCCAGCCGTGGCGCGTCAGGGCAGCGGACCTCGCGCTGGTGGTCCGCCGTCGCCGCTGGGGCGCGAAGCTGCCGCCGGATACCGTGCCGGAGCGGCTGGCGGCCGTGGCGAGCATCACCGGCGCGGGACGGGAGCGGTAGTGACGTGGCGCGACGCGGACCGCACGAGGGCAGCATCTACGAACGGACCGACGGCCGGTGGGCTGGCAGTCTCCATGTGGGCTACGAAGCCGGGAAGCGCGTGCGCAAGACGTTCTATGGCGCGACCCGGGCAGAGGTGGCCGCGAAGCTGGTACAGGCGCAGCGGGACCTACAGACTGGCATCCGGCCGAGCAACGAGCGGCTGACCGTCGCCGCCTTCCTTGAGGGCTGGCTGAAGGACGTGGCGCCGACGCTTAGGCCGCGGACCCACGCCCGGTACGTCGAGCTGGTCAACCGCCACGTCGTCCCCACGCTGGGCCGGACGCCGCTCGCGCGGCTGACGCCGCAACAGGTACAGGGGCTACTCAACGCGAAGATGGCCGAAGGGCTCGCCCCAGCAACCGTCGTGTACATCCGAGCCGTTCTACGGCGGGCACTCACCCACGCGGTCCGCTGGGGCGCCGTGCCGCGCAACGTCGCCGCGCTGGTCGACCCTCCCCGCGTGATCCGCCGGGACGTGCGGCCACTGTCGCCGGCCGACGCCCGGGCGCTGCTCGACGCCGTACGCGGCGACCGCCTGGAGGCGCTGTACGCGGTCGCGCTCGCTGTCGGGCTGCGCGAGGGTGAAGCGTTCGCGCTCCGCTGGGAGGACGTCGACCTCGACGCGGGCACCCTGACGGTCCGTCGGGCGCTGCTCCGCATGAAAGGGCGCGTCGAGCTGGTAGAGCCGAAGACGTCACGCAGTCGACGGACCATCGCCCTCCCCGACTCCATCGTGACCGTGCTGCGGGCGCACCGCACCCGGCAGCTCGCGCAGCGACTGGCCGCCGGACCGCTCTGGGAGGATTGGGGGCTCGTCTTCCCGACGGCCGTGGGAACGCCGCTTCACCGGAGCGACGTCCTACGGACGCTCCACCGGCACTGTGCCGCCGCAGGGCTGCCACCGATGCGGTTCCATGACCTCCGGCACGCCTGTGCCTCGCTGCTACTCGCGCAGGGCATCCATCCCCGCGTGGTCATGGAGACGCTGGGCCACTCGACGATCGGGCTCACGATGGACGTCTACACCCACGTCCTACCGACCCTCCAGCGCGAGGCCGCGCAGAGCATGGACGCGCTGTTGGCAGGGGCTCGCTGAACGCTACTTCAGCGCCACCGCCTGCCCTGTCGGCAGCACGATTGGCACAGTTGCCTGTTCAGCGAAGAAGTCATCGATTGCCGCCTTTGCGGCGTGCCGCAACGGCCAGAACCCGTAGTCATCAAACACGATCACTCCGCCCGGCACCATTCGTGGCCAGAACCATTCGCAGATGGCGCGCGTTGAGGGGTAAAGATCCATGTCGGCGTGGACGAACGAGAAGCGCGCGTTACCGTCAAGCTCGGCGAATGTGTCGGGTACAAACCCGACGTGGAAGCGGACACCTCGGTACGGCCGCAGCCGAGCCCGCACCATCGCGGCGGACGTGTCAGCGAAGTCGCCCGGCGCGAATGCGTCACGCGACGGCTCAGCCCACGTCGGCATCCCTGCGAACGAGTCGAACAGGTGCAAGGTGGCGCCCGTTCCGGCCGCGCCCAGCGTCTCGGCGATTAGATGCGCTGTGCCGCCGGTGAAGACGCCACACTCCGCCATGTCGCCTGGAAGGGTCGCAGCACGAAGGGCGAACTGGTGGAGCATGAAGCAGCGATCGCCCGACACGAGCATGGGCCCACCCTCGCGAGCAACACGGTATGCGTGCCCAAACGCTGTGCGGTCTGCGGGATGGTTCCATGGGGTCAGGACGCGCACACCGTAGGGCACGAGCCACGTGTAGAGGTGGCCCTGGTAAAGCACGCGCTCGATGAGCGCCCACGTGGCGCGCCACGGAGACTCCAAGACTCGGGCAATGCGCCCTTTCGCAACTGACCGAGGGGCGACAGCCCGCTCACGGCTCACGGCGCGAGCCTAACCTCAACCGTGGCGCCAGACAACCTGTCAAACAGGGCCATTTCAACCCCGTGGCTGTCAGCGTGGCTGTCAAACCGCCAACGGGACCGCCGCGCCGATAGCACGCCCGTTCCATTCGTGCGGGAGGAATGGCGGAGAGGGCGGGATTTGAACCCGCGATGGGTTGCCCCATACCGCATTTCCAGTGCGGCGCCCTAGGCCACTAGGCGACCTCTCCGGGAGCGTTGGCGATCGGTGCGAGTGGCG
>JAKALX010000180.1 GCA_021823905.1 Chloroflexota bacterium
CACGAGCGTCGAGGCGCTCGCGAAGATGCGGGCGGCGTTCAAGGAAGGCGGGATGGTGACGGCCGGCAACGCCAGCGGGATCAACGACGGCGCGGCCGCGATCGTACTCATGTCGCGCAGCCGCGCGTCGGCGCTCGGCGTGACGCCGCGCATGCGATTGGTGGCGCGGGCCGAAGCTGGCGTCGATCCGTCGATCATGGGCGAAGGACCGATCCCGGCGGTCCGCAAGGCGCTCAAGAAGGCGAGCATCACGGTCGACGACCTGGACGTGATCGAACTCAATGAAGCGTTTGCCAGCGTCGCCTGCGCCTGCTCCTCGGAACTTGGCCTGCCGCCAGAGAAAACCAACCCCAACGGCGGCGCGATTGCGCTCGGCCACCCGGTCGGGGCGACGGGCGCAATCCTGACGGTGAAGCTGATGTACGAGCTGGAGCGAACCGGCGGGCGCTACGGCCTCGTGAGTCTCTGCATCGGCGGCGGCCAGGGCATCGCAACCGTGTTCGAACGCGTCGGCTGACGCCGCGTCCACCGTCTGCTGAAAACCTGGCGGGCCGGCCTCTCGATGGGATGGGTGCGATCTCATGTTTTGGCGTGTGTTGGGCGGAGGGAGTCGCGAACGGGAGTGAGGGGGTGGGCATCACCGGCGCTCCGCCGGAGCGCCCATGGCGTATCACGTACGCGCTCCCTACAGGTCGCGCCTCGGATGGTGTCTGGGCTCTCCAGCCTCGGCTGGGTCGCTTCGATGCAAGAACATGAGACGCACCCCGATGGGATAACCGGCACCCCGCGGGGCACACCGACGTGCTACGCTGGATCCACGCGAAGCATCCGGCGCGCCCTTCGGCGCCGCCCGGTTCCGACATGTGCGCCGTTCCCGCCGTCCGGCAGGAGCTCTCGCACACGGCCCGTCGGATCGCACGCGGGAAAGCTGTCCACATTGTCCACGGTTTCATCCCAGTCGCCCCGCGGCATCCAGCGAAGGCGCCTCTGTGCCGCGCGCTGCGGCCGCCCGGCCACAATCGTCTCCGATTCGCGCGAATTCTGTTCCGCCTGCTACAGCATGCGCCGCGCCCTCATCGCGAAGCGGGCAAGCGCGCCGCGTCTCTAGTTCGCCGCCAATTCAACATGAGCGCCCATCCCGGCGCCGCCGCCAGACCACCCCATGACAACGCCGCGACTCGTCGCCGCTTTGTCGCACGCAGCGGAGGTTGCATATGCGCTCCAGTCAGTCACAGCTCAGCAGCCCCGGCCTGGACTCAGAGGCGCCGCTCGCCGGTTCGACCGGCGGAGGCCATAACCACCACTGGCGCATCGAAGAGCAGGGCGCCGCAAGCTCGCGCGGCACCTGCTTGTGCGGATCCAGCCGCCTCTTCTTTAACGGCTGGAACGACGAGCGCGACGGCTGGCACGGCCGCTTGAACGCGCGCACCCAGTCATCGCAATAGCGGCGCCACACGCGTCCGAACCGCAGTTCCTCGGAGGATTCCATGTCTGACAAACGCACTGGCAAGAAAACGAAGAAACCGGCCCTCGCAACGCTCGTCGCGACCGACGGGACGGCGATCGCCGAGACCCCGGCCCCCTACGTGGCCGTCAAGGCGAAGAAGGCGCACCGCAAGTAGCCAGACGCCAAGCTGCCTGGCGCCGCCCGCACCTCGAAGGCCGACGGAACCTGGCGTAGACTCGCGCCCCATGAGCCTCGATCGCTTCCTTGGTTCCTGGCGGCTGCGCTCGTTCGAGTCGCGGCATCCCGACGGCCGCCTCACGTACCCCTTCGGCGAGGCGCCGATCGGTCTCGTGGTGTTCAGTGCCGACGGCTACGCATCGGCCCACCTGATGCGCCCCGACCGTCCGCGTTTCGCCTCGCCCGACGCAGGCCCGCCCTCGCCGGAGGAAGCGCGCCAGGCGCTCACCGGCTTCGTTGCCTACTACGGCCGCTGCGAAATCGACGAGTCCGCCGGGACGCTCGTCACCCACGTCGAAGGCAGCAGCATCCCCAACTGGATAGGCGGCGACCAGGTGCGCACCTTCGAGTTCCGCGGCGGACGCCTTGTCCTTCGCCCGCCGTCGCGAACAACCCCGGCCGGCGACGTCACAAGCGAGCTGGTCTGGGAACGGCCGGCGCGCCCGACGGGCGCCTAGTTCTTCCAGCCGTTCTTGACCAGCAGCGAAATGTCGTTCGCGAGGTCTTCCTTCGTGAATCCCACCGGGTAGACAATGTGCGCGGTGTCGTCGTTTGCGGTGAAGGCGAACGTGAACGCCGCGTGCGAAACGCCGTAGCCGCCATGGCCGTCGCTCTCTTTCTGCGCGTGCGGCATCAGCAGCTTGTCAGCCAGGCCGTCCAGTTGAGCTTGCGTGCCCGTCAGCCCAATGAATTGTGGGTTGAAGTGGTCCAGCCACTTCCGCATCGCGGCCGGCGTGTCCCGCTCCGGGTCTGTTGTCACGAACACCATCTTCACGTGGCTCGTCACGTCCGCTGGCAGCATCTTGAGGGCCTGGGCGAAGTCGTTCATCGTCGTCGGGCATTCGTCGGGGCAGTTCGTATAGCCCAGAAAGACGAGCGTGAGGTCGCCAGCGGTGTCTTTCTTGAGCGAGAATGGCTTGCCGCTCGTGTCCGTCAAGACGACGTCTGGCTTGGCGATCGGCGGGGTGATCTGGGCGCCTCGCAGCCCGGCAGCCACGGTATTGGATGCGCCAGCAGCCGCCGTACTCGCCCCCGTCGGCGCCGCCTTGCTCGAACCTCCACATGCCGCGCTCAAGGTGAGTGCCGCGCCGATTGCCAACACACCGCCCATACCGATCAGGCGGCCGGCGCGTACTCTTAAAAGTCGTCCAAGGAACATCGCGTCCTCCCCCACCAACTGTAGGAGCGCGGCCGCTGCTCCGGAAGCGGATCCACGCGGGTGCGTTACCGACCCTTTCTCGTAGGCTGCCAGCGCCACGGCGAAGCCGGCCGGGTTATGGCTTCCGCCGGTTCGCCAGCCCGCAGACGGCACTCCGGCCAATCGGCCCGCGTTCGTCGTAGATGACGCATTCGCCGACCGCAATCCCGTCGGTGGAATGGTGGCCGACGACCTCGAACCCGAGCCATTCGCCGGCGGGAAGGCGGTGAAGATAGAGGGTGATGTCGGCGTTCACGAACTGCAGCCCGGCGCTCCCGGAGTTTGCGAACGGGTTGGTGAAATCCGCGGCGAACGCGGCGCGAACGAACGGCGTCAGGGGCACGTTCTCCACCAGCTGCCGCGTCTCTCGGAGCCATGCGCGCTTCTGGCTGGTGCTGCCGAAACCGTGGTCGACGACGCGCGTCTCCCACATCGGCGGCTGCCCGCCGGTGTCCGGCGCGGGAAGCTCGTTTGGGCCCGGAACGTGCCACCCCGGAGGCGACCATACCGTTCCATCTGGCTGTTCGGCTTCCCGAAGGAAGACGCCGCTTGCCCGTGCGGTCGCGACGCCGCCCACCGTCAGCTCCGCGTCGACGACGCGTATCCGGTTCCCTTCGCGGACCAACTGCGACGTGACTTCCACGGGCGCGAACGTTGGCATGCGGTACATGTCCACCGTCATCCGCGCCGGCCGGAACCCGGGCATTCCCCAGCGCGATTCCATCTCGTGCGCGAGCGCCCCGGCGAGCACGCGTCCGTGCAGCGAGTTCGGGTCCCACGGTCCGCGGCAGACGTCGTTGGGCAGCAGGCGGCCGCGCTCATCGGAGACGTAGAACGGTGGTGGTTCAGAAGTCATATTGGCGCTGTATCATCCCCGGCGCCGCTGTTCTCCGCCACTCACCCGCTGCGCCGCCTTTGCTCGGCAGATTCCTGACGCAACCTGAACCAGTTCACGGAGTTGACCGCTGCCGCTGTTATGGTAGTCTTCTCCTTCGGCGCTTATTTGACTGGCCAGCTTTCTAAGTTCGGCAGGTCGCGAAGCTGAGTGCTTGAAGACGGCTCCGGGTGCCATCGCCACACGGAGCGCTGTTCACGAACAGGCTTTTCGGCCTGTTTTCGTGCCCAGAATTTGGAGCCAGGCATCGCCCCCGCGAATGACCACAAGGGGGCGTCCAGAGAATCCGGGGATACCCGTCACCACGCGGAAAGCAGGGGAAGCAGGAATGCCGACCATCAACCAACTGGTCCGCAAGGGCCGCACGCCGAAGAGCAAGAAGTCCGGCGCGCCCGCGCTGCTGTTTAGCTTCAACTCCCACACCGGCCGCACCAGCAAGGCGACCGGGAAGGGCTCGCCCCAGAAGCGCGGCGTCTGCACGCAGGTCCGCACGCAGACTCCGAAGAAGCCGAACTCCGCGCTCCGCAAGGTCGCCCGCGTCCGCCTTACCAACGGCATCGAAGTCACCGCCTACATCCCCGGTGAAGGCCACAGCCTCCAGGAGCACTCGGTCGTCCTCGTCCGCGGAGGCCGCGTCAAGGACCTCCCCGGCGTTCGCTATCACATCGTCCGCGGCGCCCTCGACGCCACCGGCGTCACCAACCGCAAGCAAGGCCGCAGCAAGTACGGCACGCGCAAGAACGCAGCCGTCGCCGGCCGCCGCAAGTAATCCAGGAAGCCGGAGAACGCACCGATGGCACGACGCAACCGACCCGAACGGCGCCCCACGCCGCCCGACGCGCGCTACAACAACCCCACTGTCCAGGTGCTCATCAACAAGCTGATGACCCGCGGCAAGAAGAGCACTTCCGAGCGTGTCGTGTACACAGCGTTTGACCGCATCGGCTCGCAGACCGGCCGCGATCCCCTCGACGTCTTCAACCAGGCCGTGCGGAACACCACGCCGGTTCTCGAGGTGAAGCCCCGCCGCGTTGGCGGCGCCACCTACCAGGTGCCCGTCGAAATCCGCCCCGAGCGCCGCATGGCGCTCTCGATGCGCTGGCTGCTCGGATCCGCCCGCAGCCGCGGCGGCCGTTCCATGGCCGAAAAGCTCGCGAGCGAACTGCTCGACGCCGCCAACAACACCGGCGCGGCCATCAAGAAGCGCGACGACACCCACCGCATGGCGGAGGCGAACCGCGCCTTCGTCCACTACCGCTGGTAACCAGGGAGATTCATGCCTCGCGCAATTGAAATCGAGCGCATCCGGAATATCGGGATCATTGCCCACATCGACGCGGGCAAGACGACCGTGACCGAACGCGTCCTCTTTTATACCGGCCGAACGTACAAGATCGGCGAAGTCCATGAAGGCGCGGCCACCATGGACTGGATGGAACAGGAGCGCGAGCGCGGCATCACCATCACCGCCGCGGCGACGACCGCCGAGTGGAATGGCCACTCCATCAATATCATCGACACCCCCGGTCACGTTGACTTCACCGCGGAAGTCGAGCGCTCGCTCCGTGTCCTGGACGGTGGTGTCGTCGTCTTCGATTCCGTCGCCGGCGTCGAACCCCAGTCCGAAACGGTTTGGCGCCAGGCCGACCGCTACGCCGTCCCCCGCATCGCCTTCGTCAACAAGATGGACCGCACCGGCGCCGACTTCTGGCGCACCGTCGACATGATGGTCGACCGCCTCGGCGCCAATCCCGTGCCGATTCAGATCCCTGTTGGCTCCGAGGCCGAATTCGACGGCTGCATCGATCTTATCGAGATGTGCTGGTGGTGGTTCGGCGGCGACAAGGGAGCCGTGCCCGAGCGCCGCGAGATTCCCGCGAATCTCCTCGAAGACGCCCGCGCGGCGCGTGACAGGCTCGTCGAGGGAATTGGCAACGTCGACGACCAGATCGCAATCAGCTACCTGGAGGGCCACGACGTCGGCGCCCACGAGCTCAAGATGGCCATCCGCCGGGCAACGCTCGCCAACCTCGCCAACCCTGTCCTCTGCGGCTCCGCGCTGAAGAACAAGGGTGTCCAGCTCATGCTCGACGCCGTCGTTGATTACCTCCCGAGCCCGGTCGACGTCCCGCCAGTCAAAGGCATCGACCCCAAGCACGGCGGCGAAATCATCAGCCACGCGCGCGACGACGAACCGTTGGGCGCCATCGTCTTCAAGATCGTCTCCGACCCCTACGTCGGCCGCCTCGCCTATTTCCGCGTTTACAGCGGCGTCCTCAAGGCTGGTGAGAACGTCTACAACTCCACCAAGGGCGAGCGCGAGCGCATCGGCCGCCTGCTGTTCATGCACGCCAACCAGCGCGAAGAGGTCCAGGAGGTCTACGCCGGGGGTATCGGCGCCGCCGTCGGCCTGAAGAAGACCTTCACGGGCGACACGCTCTGCACGCAGGACCACCCCGTCGTCCTGGAGAACATCACCTTCCCCGAGCCCGTCATCCGCGTCGCCCTCGAACCCAAGAGCAAGGAAGACCAGGACAAGATGGGCGACTCGCTCATGAAGATGAGCGAGGAAGATCCGACCTTCCACTGGACCTTCGACGAGGAAGCCGGCCAGACCATCATCTCCGGCATGGGCGAGCTCCACCTCGAAGTCATCGTCGACCGCATGTTCCGCGAGCACAAAGTCTCCGCGAACGTCGGCCGACCCCAGGTCAGCTACCGCGAAGCGATCACCCGGAAGGCCCGCGCCGAGGGCCGCTTCGTCCGCCAGAGCGGCGGCCGCGGCCAGTACGGTGTTGTCGAAGTCGAGATCGAGCCGCTCGAGCGCGGCCAGGGCTTCGTCTTCGAAAACAAGATCGTCGGTGGCTCGGTTCCCAAGGAGTACATCCCGGCGGTGGGGCATGGCGCCAGGGAGGCCCTCCAGAACGGCCTGCTCGCCGGCTATCCCGTCCTCGACGTGAAGGTCTCGCTCCTCGATGGCTCGTTCCACGCAGTCGACTCCTCGGAGATGGCCTTCAAGAACGCCGGCTCGATCGGCGTCAAGGAGGCCGCCAAGAAGGCCGGCGTGGTCATCCTCGAGCCCATCATGAAAGTCGAAGTCCGCGCACCGGAGGACTACTTCGGCTCCGTCGTCGGCGACATCAACAGCCGTCGCGGCGTCATCATGGGCACCGAGTCGATGGGCAAGACCCAGATCGTTCATGCCATGGTCCCGCTCGCCGAGACCTTCGGCTACTCCACGGATCTCCGCTCGCTCAGCCAGGGACGCGCGAGCTACAGCATGGAGTTCGACCACTACGAAGAAGTCCCCAGGAACATCGCCGCCACGCTGACCAAGCAGGCGGCTGCGAGCTAAATCTCCCAGGGAGAAAGGACTACCACCATGGCGAAGGCGAAATTTGAGCGGACGAAGCCGCACGTGAACGTCGGGACGATTGGGCACGTGGACCACGGCAAGACGACGCTGACGGCGGCGATCACGAAGGTGCTGGCGCTGAAGG
>JAKALX010000181.1 GCA_021823905.1 Chloroflexota bacterium
CGGCGATGACGAGATCGGCGCGGCGAGCGAGATCCCGGGCAAGGGATGCGGCGGGTGGATCACCGTTTGCGACAACGAGGGCGCGCACCGGCCCAGTAAACGCGACTGTTCGGGCTGGCGCCAGTGCGAACCGTTCGCTTTTTCGCGGTCGTATCTGTGCATACCCTGCGGTCCATGGTGAATTGTGGCGTTTCGGGGATTTACATCTCCTTAGTGACCGCTAGAATACGGCGTGGGACTGGCCTTGCGCGGGGTGTCCGCTCCACTTGCGCTGCGAGACAGTCCCTAAAACGCCGCGAAGCATGCTTCGCGGCGTTTCTACTTGGCGCGAGCCTCCAGCAGCGGGGGCAGCGGGCGGCACGCCGTATCGTGGGCTAAGCTAGCGGTGTGATCGTGCTGCTGTACGGAGCGAACGAGCTGGCGATCCGCCGGCGCTTGCAGGAACTCAGGGACGAGGCTGATGGCGGCAGCGGCATGGGCGAAAGCAACGTCAACGTGGTCGACGGGCGGGAGGCGAAGGCCAACGACATTCTTGCGGCGGCCATGTCGGCGCCGTTTCTCTCGGCCCGGCGCCTGGTGGTCGTCGAGCGCATCTTCGAGCGTTTCGAGCGGTTCGAAGGGCGTGGAACGTCGGAACGGGGTTTGCCGAAGTCGCTCGACCCGCTGGTGGCGGCGCTGGAGGCCGGCATCCCGGAGACCACCATCCTGGTCTTCCTCGGGCTGCCGTTCGGTCGCGACCCAATCCCCAATGAGGTGAGCGAGAAGAACGCGCTCGTACAGCGGCTCGCGAAGATCCCCGGCGTGCGCAACGAACACCACGGTAAGTTGGACCGCGGCGCCCTGATCGAGCACATTCGCGCGGAGGCGCAGCGCCGCGGCCTCCGGTTCCGCCCGGGCAAACCGGCCGATCGCCTTCAGCCGGGCGAGCGGATGCCCGACGAACCGGATCCCGCGCAGCTGATAGCGGCGCTCTGCCAGTCCGACACGCTGGCGATCGCGAACGAGCTGGACAAACTGGCGCTGTACACCGGCGGCGGCGACGTCTCCGTCGTCGAGGTCAGCCGGATATGCGCGGGCGAGCGCGTTGCCACGAACTTCCAGTTCCGCGACGCGGTGCTCGACGGGAACCTGGCCCTGGCCTGCGACTGCAGCAGCCGGCTGCTCTACGCCGGCGAGGAGCTCAAAGGCCTCCTCTTCCTGCTGGCGGAAGCGTACCGGTCGGTCGCGCGGCTGATCGACGCGGTCGAAGACAGGCTCCCGCCCGAGGAGATCGGGAAGTTGATGGGCAAGGCGGGGCAGTTTTCGGGCCTCCGCGATGCACAGATCCGGCGCGTTCGGGCAATCGGCGCGAGCGGCCTGAAACGAGCGTTCCAACTGCTCGTCGAAGCGGAGCGCGCGAACAAGCTCGGCGAGATGGACGAGGAGGTTGCGTTCGACGTCCTCCTGGCACGCCTCTGCGAGATAGCGCGGCCGGCCGCGGTAGCGCGCCGGCGCTAGCCCTGCCAGACCGGGTTGTAGCAGGCCACCGGGTGCGTGTGCGACTCGCCAGCATGGAGGACCGGCGGGGGGTCGGCCCGGCAGGCGTTGAGCACCTTCGGGCAGCGCGGGATGAACGGGCAGTGCGCGGCGGGTTCGTGGAGCTCGGGCGGCTGGCCCGGGATCGCTCGCAACTGCTCGCGCGCCTCGTGCAGGCGCGGCAGCGTGCTCAGCAGGGCGTGCGTGTAAGGATGCAGCGGCGCGCCGAGTACCCCGTCGACGCCGCCGGTCTCGACCAGCCGGCCGGCGTACATGACCCCAACCTCGTCGGCGACCTGGGCGACCACGCCGAAGGCATGTGTGATAAGGAGGATCGCCGTACCGCGCTGCTTTCGCAGCTGATCGAGCTGGTAGAGGATCTGGGCCTGCACGGTGACGTCGAGGGCGCTCGTCGGCTCGTCGGCGACGATCACCTCGGGATTGAGGGCCGTGGCGATGCCGATCATCACGCGCTGGCACATGCCGCCTGAAAGCTGGAACGGGTAGGATTTCGCGACGCGCTCGGGGTCGGCCAGGCCGACGTCGCGCAGGATCTGGAGCGCCTGCTTCTTCGCCTCCTTCTTGCCGATGGTGAGGTGGCTCGTGAGGATTTCGGCGACCTGGTCGCCGACGGCGATGAGGGGGTTCAGGCCCGCCACCGGATCCTGGAAGATCATGGCGACGTGGCGGCCGCGGACGGCTCGCAACTCACGCTCGTCGACGGCGAGGAGGTCGCGCCCGCCGAAGAGCACGCTGCCGGACCCGATCTCGGCGCTGCTGCTCAACAGGCGAAGCAGCGACATCGCGACCGTCGACTTTCCTGCCCCGGATTCGCCCACCAGGGCCAGGACCTCACCGCGCCGAAGGTCGAACGAGACGTCCGAGACGGCGAAGACGGTCTCTTCCTTGTTCCGATATTGGACGGACAGGTCGCGAACGCTGAGGGCGGTGTCGTTCATGCTCCCGCCCCTGGATTATGGCGGAGCCAGCGCCAGCTCGCTCAGGCGCTCGGGCGGAACGACGAGATAAAGCGGCCCTGGATTTCGACGTTGTCGGCGGTGGTGTAAATCGGCTTCATCGTGCTGTTCGCGGGCTGAAGGCGCACACGGCCGCCCTCGCGATAGAACCGCTTGAGCGTGACTTCGCCCCGGTCCTTGAGCCAGACGGCGACCTTGTCGCCATCCTGCGCGGCCTGGCAGGGTTCGAGGAAGACGATGTCGCCGTCGTCGATGAGGTCGTCGATCATCGAGGTTCCCTTGACCCGCAGGGCGAAGACGTTGGCCCGGCCCTTGATCATGTCGTCGGTCACCACGACCGTGTCTTCCGTGTCGTTTGCCCAGCGCTCGCTGCTTGGCACGGGGATCGGCTGGCCGGCGGCGATGCTGCCGAGCACGGGGATTTCGACGACGCGCGGGCGGCGGCCGCGGGAGCCGAGGATCTCGATCCCGCGCGAGACTTCGCGGTCACGCCGGATGAGGCCCTTCTCCTCGAGCTTGCGCAGGTTGTAGTCGACCACCGAGGTCGAGCTGATTGCGCAGCCCTCCTGGATGTCGCGAATGCTCGGCGGGTAATCCTTGTCGCCAATGAACGAGCGGAGGAAATCGAGGATCTGGAGCTGCTTGCCGGAGAGCTCTGCCATGGCCGATATGATCCTTACGAACGGATGTTCGCGAGAACTTTAACAAGCATTGTGGGTTATCGTCAATCCATGTTCGGAACACCGCTGAATTGCCGATTGCCGATTGGGCCCGGTTTGCAGAGAGGAAGCCGAGTAGCGCACGATCGGTGCGCTGCTTATGAGCGACGCGCCTCGTTCGAAACCTTCGACACGCAATCCCGAAACGACCGCGCTGGTGATCGCCGCCCACCCGGACGACGGCGACTTCGGCTGCGCGGGCTATGTTTCACAACTGGCGGCGAAGGGTTGGGACGTCCACTTCCTTGTCTGCACGAATGGCGCGAAGGGAACGGAAGACCGGGCGATGACGCGCGAGCGGCTCATCGCGCTCCGGCAGGAAGAGCAGCGTGAGGCCTGCCGCCGGATGGGCGCCCGCGGCGTGTTTTTCCTGGATTACGAGGACGGCGAGCTCGTCTACAGCCGTGCGTTCCTGGGCGATCTCGTGCGCTCCATCCGCCGGCTCCGGCCGCATACGGTCCTGACGCACGACCCGACCGACATCATCATCCTCGACAGCTTTATCAATCACCCGGACCACCGCGCGGCGGGAACGGCGGCGCTTGATGCGGTCTATCCCACGGCGCGCGACCACCTGAACTTCCCGGAGCACCTCGCGGAGGGGCTGGAGCCGCACAAGGTGCGGGAGATCCTCCTCTGGAACTCGAACCACCCGAACTTCGACGTTGACATCACGGCCGAGCTGGAGACGAAGATCCACGCGCTCAGCGCCCATGCGACGCAGTTCGCGAACAAGCAGGAGTTCGTGGAGTTCGCGCGGGAGAGCTGGAAATCGCCGGACGGCCGCTACCTGGAGCGCTTCCGGCGGCTGACGCTCGCGTTCTGATGGCAGGTGATCGGGGTCGGTGGTAGACGCGCCCGGCCGTCTCGTGCTCCGCTAGATTCATGGATGGCGAAGCCGCGCGCCGGCGAATGCTTGAACTCGCGCGAGGCGAAGGGTTCGAGCTCGTGCGGTTCACCGGCGCCGAGCCACTGACGGCGGCGCGAGAAGAGGCGTTGCGCGCGCACGCCGAGGGCCGGCTCGACGGACTCGACTGGATGACAAACGGCTGGCTCATTCGGGCGACCGATCCCGGGGCGTTTCTCGCCGGCGCCCGGACGGTTGTCCTCCTCGCACTGCCCTGCCATGCGCCGGAGCCTGAACCGGCGACCGACGGCCGTTCGCGCGGGCGGGTGGCGCGCTACGCTCGCGGCCGCGACTACCACCGCGTCTTCGAGAAGAAGTTACGGCAGATGGCGAGGGCCATTCGGCAGGAGCTTGGTGCGGCCGCGCGGCCGACCGTCGACTACGGTCCGCTGCTGGAACGGCCGCTCGCCGCCGCCTCGGGGATGGGCTGGCTGGGGAAGTCGTCGATGCTGCTCGTCCCCGGCGTTGGGCCGTGGGTGCTGCTCGGCGCGATCGCCACGGACCTTGTTATCGAGCCAGACCCGCAACTGGCGAAGAGCTGCGGAAGCTGCACGCGGTGCATCGTCGCCTGTCCCACCGGCGCGCTCTCGCCCGAGGGTTACCTGCTCGACTCTCGCCGCTGCATCAGCTACCACACCATCGAGAACCGCGGGCCGATCCCGCGTGAGCTGCGGCCGCTCTTCGGCGACCGGGTCTTCGGCTGCGACGACTGCCTCGACGCCTGCCCGGTGGGCGCCCGGCGGTTCGACAGCCACCCCGATTTCGTTCCGGGATCGATCGACGACGCCCGCCCTGTGCTGGCCGATCTGATCGCACTCGACGAGGACGCATTCACCGAGCGCTTCCGTGGCCGCGCGATCATGCGGGCGAAGCGCGACGGCATGATCCGGAACGCGTGTATCGCCCTGGGGAACACTGGCACATCAGAGGATGTTGCTGTCCTCAACGCGGCGCTCGGCGACCACGCGGCACTGGTTCGCGGCCACGCCGCCTGGGCGCTCGGACGCCTGGTTCGTCGGCTCGGCCTCGAACAAGATAGCGCCGTGGCTGCTCTTGAGAACGCTTTCACCAGCGAGCACCATACGTTCGCTCGCGAGGAGATCGCCGTCGCCCTCGCTGAATTGCGCGACGCACCTGGAGGCCACCGATGACTACCGCAGCCGACCTTCCCCTGCTCGAACGCCGCCGGATTGAAGCCGGCGTGCTCGTACCGCTCATCCGCGCCTTCCAGGCCGAGTTCGGCGAGGAGCGCGTCAACGAGCTCGTCGGGAGAACCATCCGCGAGATCGCCCGCGCCCAGGGCGAGGCCGACCGCCAGCGCCAGCGGATCCGGACGATGGACGATCTCGCGGCGCGAACGCAGGCCGGTCCGCTCAAGGAGGGGTCGCTGACCGTCGACGTGGTCGAGCAGACGCCGGAGCGCTACGGCTTCAATGTGACCACTTGCAAGTTCGTCGAGATCTACGAGTCGCTCGGCGCCCGCGACCTCGGTCCGTTGCTCTCGTGCGGCCGCGACTTCGCCTACTTCGAAGGGCTCGCGCCGGGCGTCGCCTTCAGGCGCTCGCAGACACGGATGGAGGGCGCCGACCACTGCGACTTCCGCTACCAGCGCGATTGAACCACAGAGCCACGGAGAGACCCGAGGAACACGGAGACTCGACGAAGACTCTGTGGAATCTCTGAGCCTCTTGTGTCTCCGTGGTTGGTCAGTACGGCCTTACTTCGCGGGCGAAATCGCGGCCCTTCGCGACCGTGACGCGCATGATCGCGCCGGCTTTGGTGTCGTCTTCGATGAGTTCGACGATGCCGGCTGCCACGTCGTCCGGCTGAAGGATGCCGCCGACGAGGCGGGCCAATTCCTGGATGCGCTCCTCCGTCGCGCCAGCGCCCTTGCGGACGAGCGGCGTGTCGGTGAACGACGGGCAGACGGCGTTGACGCGGATGTTGTGCTGCTCCGCGAGGTACGCCAGCGAGCGGGTGAAGTTAACGACGCCTGCCTTGGTCGCGGCATACACCGGGGAGTTCGGCATCGGCAACAGGCCGCCCATCGAGGCCGTGTTGACGATCGCGCCACCCGGACCCCGCCGCATCTCGCGAACGGCGATCCGCGTCGCGTCGATGACGGCGGTGAGGTTGATGTCGACCATTCGCGTCCAGGCGCCGGACGTGTCCTCGAAGAGGTCGTCGCCGCCGATTCCCGCGTTGTTGCAGGCGATATCGAAGCGGCCAAAGTGCTCCACGCAGGAAGCGAAGGTGTGCGCAAGGTCTTCCGTCTGGGTGACGTCGCAGCGACGGAAGACGGCGATGCCGCCGGCCGCGCCGATCTCGTCGACGACCTTCCGCCCGCCGGCCTCGTCGAGGTCGGCGACGACGACGCTGGCGCCGCGCTTCGCGAGCTGGAGCGCCGCGCAGCGGCCGATGCCAGATGCCGCGCCGCTGATGACTGCTGCCTTGCCCTTGATGTCCATCGCAATCCTCTTCGAAATAGGCCACTGATGGCCCTAATTGGTGGTCGCTTTGCCGCCCGGCCGTCCGGGCCTACGATACCAGAACCCCGGCTAATACCGGCCCCGGCAGTGGGGATTCGAGAAGCCGAAACGAGAACTGCCTCATGCCTGTCTTCGCCGTGGGCGACAAGGTCCCGCGCATCCACCCCGGCGCGTTCATCGCGCCGACCGCCAGCATCGTTGGCGACGTGACGATCCACGAGGGCGCATCCGTTTGGTACGGCGCGGTGGTGCGCGGCGACACCTCGTACGTGGTCATTCATCGCGGGGCGAACGTACAGGACGGCGCGGCCGTGCATGGCCGGGCGGACCTGCCTTCCATCATCGAGGCCGAAGCCTCGGTCGCCCACAACTGCGTCATTCACGGCGCCCGGATTGGCGAGCGGGCGCTGATTGGGAACGGCGCCCTCGTGCTCGACGGCGCCGTCGTCGGCGCTGGGACGCTCATCGCCGCCGGGTCGGTGGTGCTGCCGGAGACGGTGATCCCGCCGGGCGTGCTGGCGGCCGGGACACCGGCCGTGGTCAAGCGGGTGATCGCCGGGACGGCGTCGGAGGAGTGGATCACCGGCAACCCGGGACGCTACGCCGCGCTCGCCCGCGACCACGCGGCCGGCGTCCGCGAGATCAGCCGCGACGAGGTGCTCCCG
>JAKALX010000182.1 GCA_021823905.1 Chloroflexota bacterium
CATCCCGAAGACGAACGTGATCAACCTGACGTTGCGGCCAGACGTTATCCGGGCCGTCGCGGAGGGCCGCTTCCACATCTGGGCGGCCGAGCGGATCGAGGATGGGCTGGAGCTGCTGACCGGCGTCCCGGCGGGGGAGCCGCAGGCGGACAGGAGTTATCCGGAGGGGACGATCTTCCGGAGGGTGGTCGAACGCCTGGAGGCGATGCACGCGCTGGCCATATCGGCGGAGGGACCGCGGCAACCGGGTCAGGTGCTGGCGGGCTCGTAGTCCGAGAGGTCTCAAAGAATCGGGCCCATCGGGCCCTCGCGGTGGTTGGCGTGGAGGGAGACGATCGAGCCGCCAGGCAGGGGCAAAACGTCACCGCCATCGCGGCGAAGGCGCCGTCCGGCCGGGAGGCCGGCTACGACACCAAGGGCTTGGCGCCCTGGTCCCCTGCCTGACGATCCCGTGTGACCGGGACGTTGGTTGAACGCTCGGGCGGCCGGGCCGATAATGATCTGTGGTAGCCGAAGTGGCGGAATGGCAGACGCGCTACGTTCAGGGCGTAGTGTCCTTCACGGGCGTGTGAGTTCAAATCTCACCTTCGGCACCAGCCCAATGCGCCCGTAGCTCAGTGGATAGAGCGTTAGGTTGCGGACCTAAAGGCCGCAGGTTCGAGTCCTGCCGGGCGTACCATCGTCACTTGCTGGCGGCGGCGGTTGAAGGCCGAAGCCGGCCCGTCGTAGACTGCCAGTGCCCCGTGGGCGGTTAGCTCAGTTGGTTAGAGCGCGTCGTTCACACCGACGAGGTCACTGGTTCGAGTCCAGTACCGCCCACCATGCAGCAGATTGAGGAGCCGCTCCCGGCCGGGAGCGGCTCCTGGTTTTGCCGGAAGCGTCCAGCAGTCACGACAAACATCCCCCTTCGGGTAGCGAGCCGGGCCCCGGCGGCGGCACAATCGTGGGGCGAGCGTTCGCTCGCCAGGGGGAAACGTGGAGTATCGAACCCTCCCGGGCCAACCGTACCCGCTTGGCGCGACCTGGGACGGCAGCGGCGTGAACTTCGCCCTCTTCAGCGAGCACGCCGAGGGTGTCGATCTTTGCCTCTTCGACCAGGCCAGCGGCACGGCCGAGGCCGTCCGCATCCCGCTGCGGGAGCAGACCGACTACGTCTGGCACGTCTACCTGCCGGAGGTTCGGCCGGGGCAGCTCTACGGGTATCGTGTTCACGGACCCTACGATCCCGCCAATGGCATGCGCTTCAACGCCAACAAGCTTGTCCTCGACCCGTACGCCCGGGCGATCACTGGATCGGTTGAGTGGTCGGACGCGATGTTCGGTTACGCGGTCGGCGGCGGGGAGGATCGCGACCTGGAGATGGACACGGCCGACAGCGCGCCGGGGATGCCGAAGGCGGTGGTGGTGGAGACCGCCTTTTCCTGGGGCGACGACCGGCCGCCCAAGACCCCGTGGCACAACACGATCATCTACGAGGCGCACGTGAAGGGGCTGACGCAGCTGAACGCCGACCTGCCGGCGCCGCTTCGGGGAACTTACGAGGGGGTCGCGCACCACAGCGTTGTGCGGTATCTGCAGGAACTCGGGATCACGGCCCTGGAGCTCATGCCGGTGCACCAGTTCGTCCACGATAAGACCCTGCTCGACCGGGGGCTTTCGAACTACTGGGGATACAACTCGATCGGGTATTTCACGCCTCACTCCGGCTACAGTTCGTCGCTGAGGCCGGGAGGAGCGGTTGACGAATTCAAGACGATGGTGAAGGTGCTGCACCAGGCCGGCATCGAAGTGATCATCGACGTGGTTTACAACCACACTGCTGAAGGGAACCACTTCGGACCAACGCTCTCGTTTCGTGGGATCGATAATGCTTCGTATTACCGGCTCATCCCGGGCGATCCTCGCTACTACATGGACTATACTGGCACGGGAAACACGCTGAACATGCTGCACCCGCGCACGATCCAGCTGATCATGGATTCGTTGCGTTACTGGGTGCTCGACATGCATGTCGACGGGTTCCGGTTCGATCTCGCGGCAACGCTGGCGCGCGAGCTGCACGAGGTCGATCGATTGAGTGCGTTCTTCGATATCATCCACCAGGACCCGGTTCTTTCGCAGGTGAAGCTCATCGCCGAGCCGTGGGACGTTGGCGAAGGCGGGTACCAGGTCGGGAACTTTCCGGTGCTGTGGGCGGAGTGGAACGGCAAGTACCGGGATTGCCTGCGGCGGTTCTGGCGCGGCGACGCGGGGCAGGTGGGCGAGCTCGGGTACCGGTTGACGGGGAGCAGCGACCTGTACGAGCGGAACGGCCGGCGGCCCTACGCCAGCGTGAACTTCATCACGGCGCACGACGGGTTCACGCTGCGCGATCTCGTGAGCTACAACGAGAAGCACAACGAGGCGAACGGCGAGGACAACCGCGACGGGACCGACAACAACCTGAGCTGGAACTGCGGGGCGGAGGGCCAGGCGAGCGATCCGAACGTGGAGCAGTTGCGAGTCCGGCAGATGAAGAACTTCATGGCGACCCTTCTGCTTGCCGAGGGTGTGCCGATGCTGCTCCAGGGCGACGAGGCGATGCGCAGCCAGGGCGGCAACAACAACAGCTACTGCCAGGACAACGAAATCAGCTGGCAGCGCTGGGATCTGACGGCCGAGGAGCGGCACTTCCTCGGCTTCGTCCGGGAGCTTATCCGCGTTCGCAAGCGGCACCCGCTGCTTCGCCGGCGGGACTACTTCCGGGGACGGCCGATCCGGGGCGCCACGATCAAGGACCTGTCATGGCTCCGGCCCGACGGTGGCGAGATGTCGGACGAAGAGTGGAACGACGGGAGGATGCAGTGCATTGGGCTGCTGATGGCGGGGGACGCGGGCCTGACGGACGAGCTGGGGCGGACGGTCGTCGACGACACGCTGGTGATCCTCATGAACGGCCACCACGAAGCCTGTGACTTCCGCTTGCCGTCGGCGCCAGCGGGAACCAACTGGACTGTGGTGCTGGACACGGCCCGGCCTGGCGAGGAGAACGCGGGGCGGCACTATCGCGGGAGCGTGAAATACCCGCTCGCGGACCGCTCGCTCGCGCTCCTCCGCCGTCCTACGGTCCGGGAGCATTCGCGCCGCGGCCGGGGAACGGCCTGACAGGGAGCGCGCCGAAGAGCGCGGAGCGGTGAAGGGTAAAGCGGCTGGTGTTCCATAATCGACATCCGAAACGTCTATCGTTTGACAAACCCCCGCGCTGCTGGCTAGGCTCTCGCCAATCTCGCGGCGCCACAAGGCCGTCCAGATGGTCGGCCCGGCTGCCGAGAGTCGAGGGGGAGAATTTGGCAAGCGATCATGGCAATTACTGGGAGCGCTTTTCCGCCCGCCGTCTTTCGCGCCGGACCATCATCCAGGGGACGAGCCTGGGCGCCGCTGGTCTGACGGCCGCCGCCCTCGTTGGCTGCGGCGGCGGTGACAGCGGTGGCGGCACTGCCACGGCAGCCGGTGGAGGGGGAGGGGCGACGCCCACACCGATTGCGCCTGGCCAGGGAGTGCAAGCCAAGAAAGGTGGGCACTACACGGCCCACATGGGCGGCTCGCCTCGCACGCTCGACCCGCATTTCGACACGTTCCCCTACAACACGGCGATCACCGACAACACGAACAACGCGCTCATGCGCTTCACGCCCGACCTCACCAAGATCGAGCCTGATCTTGCGGCAGCGATGCCCGAGCAGCCCGATCCGCTCACGTACATTTTCAAGATCCAGCAGGGCGTGAAGTTCCACGACGTGGATCCGGTCAACGGCCGGGAGTTCACGGCGGACGACGTCAAGTACAGCATCGAGCGGCAGATGACGGACAAGGCGGGGCAGTTCCAGCACGCCTATTACTTCCTCAACCACGTCACGAAGATCGACGCCATCGACAAATACACGGTGAAGTTCACGACGAACGCGCCGTTTGCCCCCTTCATGAGCTACATCGCCAGTCCGTGGACGCTCATGATCTGCCGCGAGGTCGTTGAGAAAGACGGCGACCTGACACAGCGCGCGATCGGTACGGGCCCGTTCATCTTCAAGGAGTGGCAGAAGGACGTTAAGTTCGAGCTCGTCAAGAACCCGAACTACTTCAAGAAGGGCCTGCCGAACATCGACGCCTACACCATTCTGCTGGCGACGGACCCGGACACGGCCGCGACGCTGTTCATCGACAAGAAGGTGGACGCGATCGTCACTGGGTATGCCCAGTTGAAGCGCGTCCAGGATGCGCGCAAGGACGTCAACTATCAGGCCCGCCCCAGCCAGTTCTGGCGCGAGATGCGCATGCCGCCGACGACCGCCACGCAGCCGTACCCGAAGCCGTTCGACGACATCAGGGTCCGCGAAGCGATCGTCCGCGCGGTCGACAAGAAGCAGGTGCTCGACCTGGTGTACAACGGCGACGGGCAGCTGACGTACGGCCCGATCCTGCCGATGTACTCGAACTGGGCGCTGAAGGAAGAACTTGCCGGGTTCGACCTCGCGAAGGCGAAGTCCTTGATGAGTGCCGCAGGGGTGTCAACGTACAGCGGCGAGATGATCTGGGCGACGGGCACGCCGACCGCTGATCAGATCAGCGAGGTGCTGAAGCAGCAGCTCAAGAACATCAACGTCGACCTCCAGCTCAAGCCGATGGAGCTGGCTGCGTACTATAACCAGACGTACTCGTACAAATACACGTTCTCGCACCACGTGCCGCTCAACAGCCCGGAACCGGACGAGAATCTTGCTTCGTATTTCGGAGAAAAGGCGACCTACTACAAGCATTATAACCCCGAGCTCTTCAAGCTCATCGCACAACAGGCCACCGAGCTCGACACGGAGAAGCGCAAGGCGCTGGTGCAGGACGTTCAAAAGAAGATCGTCCTGGACTTCCCGATGGCGTTCATGTTCACGACCAACAACCACAACTTCACTGACCAGAAGGTGAAAGGCTGGTTCTATTCCCTCGACCTCTACGACGGCCGGATCGAGACGCTCTGGCTCGACGCATAGTCGTTCCCGCTCCGCCGCGGTGTGATTGACGCCGCGGCGGAGCCTTTGGAGAGGAGGGTGACGAGGATGACCCAGTACTTCGTTCGCAGGGTGATGCTTGCCGTGCCTACGGTGGTACTGGTGATCTTCGCCACGTTCCTTATCGTGCGGCTCGTGCCGGGCGACATCGTGACGATCATGATGGCCGAGCGGCCCTACGCGACGCAGGCCGACAAGGAGGCGCTTCGCAAGGAACTCGGGGTAGACCGGCCCATCCCGGTGCAGTTCGTGTCGTATCTGGGGAAAGTCGCGCGTGGCGACCTGGGGGACTCGTTCTGGACGCGGCGCGCCGTCACCGCGGAGTTGCGGCAGCGGCTGCCGGTCACCGGGCAACTCGGAGTGTTTGCCATCGTTCTGGGACTGGTGATCGCGTTGCCGATTGGGGTGCTTTCCGCGATACGCCAGGACACGGTGCACGACTTCATCGCGCGGAGCTTCGCGATCCTGGCGCTTTCGGTGCCGTCGTTTTTCACGGCGACGCTGCTCATTGTGTTCCCGCAGAAGTGGTTTGGATGGGCGCCGCCGCTGGTTTACAAGGGCTGGGACGCGGGGCCGATCGCCCATGTCTACTACTTCTTCTTCCCGGCGCTGCTGCTGGGGGTGGGTCTGGCCGGCGGCGTGATGCGCCTCACGCGGACAATGATGCTCGAGGTGTTGCGCCAGGACTACATCCGGACCGCCTGGGCGAAGGGCCTGCGCGAGCGGTCGGTCATCATCCAGCACGCCACGAAGAACGCGTTTATCCCGGTGCTTACCGTCATCGGACTCCAGGTCAGCGTGGTCGTGAGCGGCTCCGTCATCATCGAGAGCATCTTCAACATCCCGGGCATCGGGAAGTACTTCGTCGGGGCAATCTTCCAGCGCGACTACCCGTCCATCCAGGGTGTCGTCCTCGTTCTGGCGATCGTTATCGTGTTCGTCAACCTGCTGGTGGATCTTGCTTACGCCTATCTCGACCCGCGGATCCGGTTCGCGTGACCGGCCTCGAGAGGAGCCAGACGCATGGCTGAGATGGTGGCTCTCGAACTCCCAGGCGTGGGCGTTGCTCCCGGGCGGAGACTGCCGTTCCTCGTCGATGTGGGCAGGCGGCTCGTTCGGGAGAAACCGCTGGGCCTCATCGGCGGGCTGCTTGTGCTGATGTTCGTGGTGATGGCGGTGGCGGCGCCGGTATTGACCCCATACGGCCCCGGGCAACTTGGGGCTGGCGCGCGCCTTCTGGGCCCATCGGGCGCTCACCTCTTTGGCACCGACAACCTGGGGCGCGACGTTTTCAGCCGGGTTGTTCGCGGTGCGCAGGTTTCGATGACGATCGGCGTCCTCGCCGTGGTCATTTCGACCTTGATTTCGCTGGCGATCGGCGTCCTCACGGGCTATTTCGGCGGCCTCTTCGACATGCTGTTCCAGCGGGTAGTGGACGGGTTCATGGCGTTCCCGGCGCTGGTGTTCCTGATCGCGGTCGGCGCCATGTTCACGAACGCGCAGATTCCGGGCCTCCCGACACAGGGCCTCTTCAGCACAACGGTCATGTCGATCAGCATCGAGCTGGGCGTCCTCTTCGGGGTCGGGAACTCCCGGGTCATCCGTAGTGCGACGCTCAGCGTCGTGAGTTCGACGTATATCGAGGCGGCCCGTGCCTCGGGCGCGAGCCATGCCAGGCTAATCCTCGTCCACGTGGTGCCGAACGTGATGCCGCCGGTGATCACACTCGCGACGCTCGGCCTCGGCGGAATCATCCTGACCGAGTCGGCGCTCGAATTCCTCGGACTTGGTGTGCCGCCCGACCAGGTGACCTGGGGGAAGATGCTCAGCACAGAAGCGCGCGCCTACATGCTCCAGGCGCCGTGGCTGGCGATCTTCCCGGGTCTCGCGCTGAGCACGGCCGTGTTTGGCTTCAACATGCTTGGCGATGCGCTTCGCGACCTGCTCGATCCCCGGCTGCGGCGGGGGTAGGAAGGCACGGGTCTCAGCCTGACGCCGGCTTCCGACTGCGCCTCCTGATTCGGCCCGCGCCTTTACAAGCGACGCAGGCCGCCGGCGCGCCGTAGAGTGGGGATCATGGAGACCACGCCAAGAACACGGATCGAACATGACGCGCTGGGCGACTATCCCGTGCCGGCCGAGGCCTACTACGGCATCGACACGGCGCGCGCAGTGGCGAACTTCCCGATCAGCAGTCTGCGCCTGCA
>JAKALX010000183.1 GCA_021823905.1 Chloroflexota bacterium
GCTACCGTAACCGTGGTACTCGACCGTCCCGGAGCCGTTCTCGGTGACTGTCCCCGAGCCACTGATGTTGCCAACGATGACCGTGCCGTCGCCGGCGAAGATGAGGTTGTGCCCGGCGAGGTTGATGCCGCCGGTCAGCGTCAGCACCGAGGCGCCGCCCGTCACCGTGATGGTCAGATCGCCGCCGAGGGTGATCGGGTTCGCGATCGAGGCCGAGGCCCCCGTGAGCGACAGGTTCGTGTCGACGGTGAGCCCGTTGCCGGTGATCGCGTAGGCGCCCTGGATGGCCACCGAGTCCACGTCGAGCCCCGTGAGGTCGTTGTTGGTCGGGCTGAGGCCGGCAGCCGGGAAGACGAGCTGGTCGCCGTTGGCGGGCACGCCATTGGGGGTCCAGTTGGTGGCGACGTTCCAGTTCGCGCTGGCAGCACTCCAGGTGTGGGTCGTGGCCGCCTCCGCGGGGGCCAATTGCAGCGCAAGCAGGGCGCCGCCGAGGATCAGCGCGAGGAACACCGCGCGCCGGCTACGGATGGTTGGATTCGTTGTCATACGGGCCGCCCTCCGAAGAAGAGTCGTTTCGATAGTACTCCCGCGGGCAAGGTCCGGACGTTGCGGTTCGCTCACAACGAAGTGGGCCGGCCGGCCGGGAATGGCGATTGTGTCCACCATTTGTTCACCCGTGGTCCGGAGTGACAACAGGCCTCGCCTGGGCGTATAGTGGCTCGGTGAGGCGGACACCACCTCACTGGCAGGTTCGTGTATGCGCCCCGGCGTTGGGATTCGTCCCGAGGCCGGGTTTTGTTTAGTATGGTCAGGTGCCAGAGCGTGTAGGCATCTTCATCGACGGCGGATACCTCGACCATCTCCTCCGAAGCGCCGGCATTTTCGGCAAGTTGGACTATCGGGCGTTTGCGGAGGCTCTTCGAGGTGACGGAGATCTCCTCAGGGCCTACTACTACCATTGCTTGCCCTGGCAATCCCCTCAGCCAACTCCCGATGAGTCACTCCGTTTCGCGAACATGCAGCGGTTTCTCGACACGTTGGACCGGACGCCTCGCTACATCGTCCGCCAGGGCAAGCTCGCGAGACGTGGCCAACGGCCGGACGGAAGCCCGATCTTCGAACAGAAACAGGTTGACATCCTGATGGCGACCGACATCGTCCTGCTGAGCGCCAAGCGCCAGGTGACCGAAATAGTCCTGGTGAGCGGCGACAGCGACTTTCTCCCTGCAGTTCGGATCGCCAGGGATGAAGGCGTGGTGGTCAAGCTCGCGCATGGCACGGGCAACGACCGGCCGCACAATGACTTGTGGGACACGGCGGACGAGCGCCTGGAGCTAACGGCAACCTGGTTTGGGCGGTGCCTGCGCCCGGCGTTGCCACCTTGAGCGCGGTTGCAGCCACCGTTCGTCCGCGCGGGGTTCACCCTCTCTCCTCCTGATTTCTAATGGGTTTCCCCTGCGGAAGCCGCGCCGCCGGCCGATAGGCGTGCTAGGATTCGGGCGAGGAGCGAGCGATGCTTGGATTCAGTTGGGGCGCCTTTTGCATCTACATTGGGGCGCTGACGTTCATGGTTTTGGGTGGGTTCTTCGGGCTGCTCCAGAGCCACCATCCCGCCTTCCTGATACCGATCCTCCTCGGCCTCTTCTTTTTCTACCTCTGCTGGGAAGCGGTTGTCGGGCCGCCGGAGTCCGCGCCCCGGCGGCGCCGGTAAGCGCGAGAGGCGCGGCATACGCCCCAACGCCCGGCCGGTGGTCAGAGCCTCTCTCTCCACTTGCGCCTTCCGCCTTACGCCTACCAGGAACCCTCAGACGTGACGTGACGGGCCGGCCTGCTGCCTACCGCTGCTTCCGGGCCTCGGGGTGACGAACGAGCAGGACAGGCCGATCGGCTGTTCGAGCCACGCCCTCGGCCACGCTTCCCAGGAGTAGTCGCTGGAAGCCTCGCCGCCCGTGCGTGCCGATGACAATCAGGTCGGCGTTCCATTGCCGTGCATCCTCGACGATCGCTTCCGGCACTGACGTCCCCAGTGCCTCGGGGGTTGCGGCCTCCGCGTCGAGGCCGGCGTTTTTCACAACAGCAACCGCGTCCCCGAGCACCTTCCGCGCGGACTCCAGTTCGGAATGCTCGACGGCGCCGAGGTTCACGCCCTCCGCCGACAGTGCGGCCGCGGGGATCTCAGCAACCACGACCAGCCGCAGTGTGGCGCCGGGCGTCTGGAGCGCGAGCCGGATCGCTTCTTGAAGCGCCGCCTGGGAGGTCTCGGATTCGTCAAGTGCCACCAGGATTCGATCGTACAACTGGGATTCCCCCTTTGCCTCGGGTCACGGGCCCCACACGGTGAATCGTACGCCCACCGCCACCAGGAGAACGCCGAAGGCTCGGCCGAGAACCGCCGCGGGCACTTGTGCGGCGAAGCGCGCGCCGACGAACGCGCCGATGAACAGCCCAAGGGCGAGCAAGCAGGCCCACAGGATGTTGACCTCGCCGGCTCGCCAGTACGTGTAGGCGCCCAACGCGCCCACCGGCAGCAGCAGCGCCGCCAACGACGTGCCGGCGGCTTCCTTGAACCCGAGATTCAGCGCCAGCGTGAGCGTTGGGACGATGATCAGCCCGCCGCCAATTCCGAAGAGTCCCGAGAGAATGCCGGCCACCAGCCCAAGGCCGAGAACGATGAACTGGTCCACGCGTTGCAACCCTCCGCGCCACGATTCGTGGATCCGCCGCCACATCAGCGGATCAGCCTCATCGGCCTACCGCCAGCATAAAGCGCGAAGGGTACGCCGACGCGAAGTTTGACCGCCTCCGAACATAATGGCGGTGGTGCCGTGGAGGCGAGGGGCCACTTACGCCTACCGTCTTGCGCCTCGTAGACTCGCTCCATGACCCAGGAACGAATCGACCGCCTGCTCGCCACGCCGAAGGTGCTCGCGCATCTGGTTGTGGAGGCCGGCGACGCCGCCCTCGACGCCGAGCCGGCGCCCGGCGAATGGCCCGCGCGCGTCATTCTCGCCCACCTGCGCGACGACGAGTTTCTCTGCATGCGCCCGGCGCTCGAACGCGCGCTGGCTGAGGAAAACCCGGAGATCGTCCTTCTTGACGGCGCCCAGTGGGCCGCGCGCCGGAACCGTACCCGCGACCGCAAGGACCATCTCCTGGGCGACTTCGCCCTCCAGCGGCAGGCGAGCGTGGCGATCCTCCGCAGTCTTCGCGACGAGGACTGGGCGCGGACGTTGCGACACGCGCGTTACGGCGAGTTCACGATCTCCAGGCTGACTGACATCTGGCTGGCGCACAGCGGCGAGCACGTAGCGCAGATCGAACGCGCGCTGGGGACGACGCTCGCGGAGGTGCAGGCCCGGCGCGCGGTCTGGGCCGCCGGGTACCCCCGCCCGCCGGGGGGTTGACGGGTCGGGGGCTGTGCCTCTCTCTGGCTAGCGGAGGAGGCTCCCCCTGGCGACGAACTGGGCGATCGTCGCGGGCGGCTGAACGGTGCCGCTGGTGCTCGTCGTCATACCGGCTGGCGCGCGAGCGGAGCCGAGTACCTTGCCCGTGCAATGCTGCTTCGAACAGCCCGAGTTGACCTGTACTTCGACCCAGGCGGCGATGGTGAACGTCCGCGCGTTGGCGTTGCCAGAGGCCTTGCTCATCACCGGAATGACGATGGTGCTGCCGACGGCCGGCGGGGTTACGTTGCCGAGCCCGCCGTTGCTGGTCACGGTGCGGCTGTCGCCGACCTCGACGATGTCGGCTCCTTCGCCGTGGTCGATGTCGCCCTTGAAGTTGTTGCTGCCGTTGGCCGTCCAGTCGGGGCCTGTGGGGCTACCGTTGGCGCCCATCCAGCCCGTGTCCAGGAACGTGTAGGAGTTGCCTACACGGATGTGCAACGGCTGGCCGGCGTCGTCCGCGTTCACTTCGTGCGCTCGGGATCCGCCCCAGATAATGAATGGCGCGGTCTGGTTGATGTTGTAGCCCGTGATCGTCTTCTTGATGTATTTGGAGGCGGCGCTGGCGCTCGGTGTCGCACTGCTCAGGCCAACGACCTTCAGGAATGTGTAGTTCACCTGCTGGCTGAGGTTCACGGTAATCGTGTCGTAGGGGGCAGGGACGGACGCGCAGTTCGGACGGCATGCGGCGCCGGCGTACCCGTTCTTGGCGACGTAGCTGTCGGCGGCCGCGATGGCGGCTGTCGCTCCCGCGACGCTGCCGTCCAGATCCTGCGCACCAGCAAGCGCCGCCGCGTCGGCTGCTTTCTGGAGGTCGGCCTTCCGGTAGACCACCTGCCCGACGTCGATCGCCATGCCGACTAACCCGCAGAAGCCGGCAAGCCCCGCCGCGAATAGCACCAGCGCCTGGCCGTGTTCGGAGCGCGACCGTCGCCACAGGCGGAGGATGAACGATGGTTTCACTGGGAGTTCCTCCCTTCGTGTCCGAGGGGTTTCCGCCTCCTGCAATGGTACGGTCGCGCCTGAGTGACGGCGGTGGAGAGGCCGTGGCCAGGTGGGAGAGGGCCGGTGGCTCCGGGCCGCCGGGTACCCGCGCCGGCCCGGGGGACAGCTACTGGATCATCGTCGCGGACATGACCTGGGCAGCGCCTCCGCCGACGACGTAGCCGCCACCTACGCCGCCCGAGACGGTGTGGCGGCCGACGATCGTGCCGGACAACGTGGTGGTACCGGGCGCCGAGGGATCCTGGTCAAGTTTGAGCGCGACCCAGGCTACGATCGTGAGCTGCAGCGTTCCGCAGTTCGAACTGGTGCAGGAGCCCTTGGAGATGACCGGGACAATGATCGGCGTTTTGGACAGCCACGCCTGGTGCAGCTGTTCGAGCGGCTGTTTGCCCGTGGCGCTGCCCCCGAAGCTGTACTGGGTGTTCGGGCCCGACTGGTAGACGGTCTGCTGCTCGTCGGTGGTGTTGAAAAATCCCTTGAAGTCGTTGGCGGTGCTTTGGCCGCCAGTTGTCCAGTTGGGGTTGTTCTTCGAGACCTGTGCCATCCACTGGTTCGAACTGAATATCTTGTCGTCGCCTGTACAGAGCCCGTACGGAACTTGGCAACTGCCGTAGGTCGGGTTCCCGCCCCAGACGGCGTAGGGGAAGACCGCCGGGTTGTTGAAGGCGAACCCCGTGGCGAGGATCGCCTTGACGGCCGCCGTCGCGTGCAGGTCCGTGCCGCTGATGCCGATGACCTTGAGGAACCAGTAGTCCACATGTTCCGTCGTGGTCACCGTGATCGTGTCGTTCGCGGCGTTGACCGTCGAGCAGTTGGGCTGGCACGAGGCGCCGCCGTTCTTGGTGACAAAGCTGTTCGCGGTCGTTATCGCCGTCGCGGCGCCGGCGGTGGTGCCATCGAGGTCCTGCGCGCCGGCCAGGGCGGCGGCGTCGGCCGCTTTCTGCAGGTCGGATTTGGTGTAGACAGCCTGCCCGACGTCGATCGACATCCCGACCAGGCCGCAGAACCCGGCAAGCCCGGCAGTGAACAGCACGAGCGCCTGGCCATGCTCGCGGGCCAGCCGTTGAAGGAGATCCTGGACCAATTGCCTGAGCATGCAGCCTCCTCGCTCCGACTGGAGGGAACGCCGAATTTCGCTCTCTCCCGCTTCTCCCTTCGTCCGGCGTATGTCCTGAAGCCAGCAACGGAACGTGAAGAGCGCGAGGCAATCGCGTAACCTCGGTCCCGGGGGAGCTCACGCCGGAACGAACGTTTGGTGGTGGGGTGACAGCCGGGTGACTGGTTCCGGGGCGGGCGGGGCAGATTCAGCGGACGGGAAGGTGTTTCGAATTGGCCACAATCCATGATTAACCTTTGCGTCCGCACGACGTTATCTCTAGTGCAGAGGGCGTACGGCTGCATATCATCGCAAGGAGGACGCAGGAACTCGAGAGCATTGCGGCGGGCCCAGGGGGGCTGGTGGTGAACCACCCGGTCGACGAGCTGGCGCCAGGGTTCGACGAGCAAGCGGTCGTGACGGCCGCTCAGCGAGGGGACCAGGGCGCACTGGGAAGCCTCTATGAGGCGTTTTTCCCGCGCGTTTACCGCTACGTCGTCACCCGCCTTGGCAACAGCGAAGACGCCGAAGACGTGACGGAGGAGATCTTCCTCCGGATCATCGACAACCTCGGCGGATTTGAATTCCGTGGCCTCCCCTTTGGCGCCTGGGTCTTCCGGATCGCGCGCAACGAGGTTGTCTCGCACGTGCGCCGCCAGAAATCCCGTTTCGCCAGCACGCCGCTCGACGAGCTTATCCCGGACACAAACGCCGACCACGTGACCCAGATCGAGACGCAGTTCACGATCGCGGTGGTTCGCCAGGCGGCCGAGAAGCTCCCCGAGGCGCAACGCCAGGTCATCGCCCTTCGCTTCGGCGCCGGGCTCTCCGTGGCGGAAACCGCGCAAGCGCTCAAGAAGACCGAGAACAACGTGAAAGTCCTCCAACACAAGGCAATCGCAAAGCTCCAGCAGATGGTGAGGCGCGACTGATGCTTCGCCACCTCTTCGAACGCAAAGCGGACGCGCGCGACCAGGCCTTCGCCGAGGCGCAGGCCCTCCTCGACGACGGCCTCGATCTCGATTTCGTGCTCAGCCTCTTCCCCGAGGACGCCGAATGGCTGCGCCCCGAGCTTGCGTTTGGCGAAGAGGTCGCCAGCGCGATCGCGTTCGAGCAGCCGAGCTACTACTTCGAAGCCTCCCTCAAGAGCAAGTTCGTCGCCGCCGGCCGCGCCGCGGTCCAACCGGTCGCGCCCGCGGTCACCTCGCCGTTCCGGACAGCCGCGGCGAGCATGGCGGTTCTTGCCGGCGCCGGCCTGCTCGGCGTCCTCACGCTCGGGTTTGTCACGGCCGGGAACTCCGTCCCCGGCGACTGGAACTACAGCTTCAAGCTCGGGAACGAGCGGCTCCAGTACGCGCTGGCGAACGGTAACGCCCGTGTCGACATCCAGCTCCGGCAGACCGAGAACCGCGTGTATGAGCTGCGCACGCTGACGAAGCGCGGCGAGGTCAACGCTTCCGACATCGCCAGCCTGCAGCGCGAGCTCCAGTCGCTCGCGGAGCTTGCCAGCCAGCAGCAATTCGACGCGGTGCAGCGTGAACGCCTGGTGGGCCTGGCGGGCACGAGCAAGGTGGTTCTCGACGCCGCCCTTACCACGAAGCCGGCACTCGATCCGTCGGTCAACGCCGCCGCCGCCGCCGCCGACAGCGCCGTTACCGCGCTCGGCACGCCCG
>JAKALX010000184.1 GCA_021823905.1 Chloroflexota bacterium
GTATACGGCGTGCATGATCCTACTCTAGCGGCTCCTCCGCTCGAGCCAGATGCCTCCCTCTGGGCCCTCGCCGTGCAGCGGGCGAAAGCCCATGCGGAACCAGAAGTAGACAGCGAGCCCGAGGTTCGGAGGCGCCCAGGCGCGAATCGTGCCGAAGCCGGTTGCTTCCGCCGCGCGAACGAGCAGGTAACCGGCTTCCGAGCCGCATCCGTAACTCCGCTGCGCCGCGTCGACGCACAGCGCGCGAATCGTGAGCGAACCCGTCTCCTGCTCCATGACGACGCGTCCAACCCGCTCCCCGTCGCGCAGACGGACGATCGAAACTTCGCCCTCGACCCCCCGCTCGAGCCGCACCCGGTCTCCTTCGATCGGCCATGCGATCCTCATCGGCCCAGCCACTCCCGCACCGACTCCGCCACGTCGCCTATACCGCCACGCAACTTCGTGCAGTCGGGCACGGAAGCGACGAAACGCGCGCCGTAGCTCTTCTCCCAGATTCGTCGATCGAGCACCGCGACGACGCCCCGGTCGTTCTTGTCGCGAATCAGCCGGCCGAACCCCTGCCTGAACCGCAGGATCGCCGCCGGCAGCGAATATTGCCCGAACGGGCTGTCGTACTGCTCCGACCGCGCCCTCTGGACGGGATCCGTCGGCACCGCAAACGGCAGCCGCGCGATGATCAGCAGCGAGAGCGCCTCGCCGCGCACGTCAACGCCCTCCCAGAAGCTCTGCGTTCCCAGGACGAGCGTTCGCAGTTGCTCCTTCAGCAGGTCGATCAGCCGCTTCGGCGTGCCGTCGATCCCCTGCGCGACCACCGTAATCCCCTCGGCTGCGAGCGCGTCGCGAACCCGCGGGTACACCTGCCGGATGGCCGCGTGCGACGTGAACAGCGCCAGCGCCCGCCCGCCGGAGGCAGCTACCAGCTCAGAAACGGCCCGCGCTACCGCATCGGAATAGCCCGCGTCGTTCGGCTCGGGGATGTCCGTGAAGCTGGTCAGCAGCGCAGCGCGCCGGTAGTCGAACGGCGAACCGAGCTGCAGCGTCTTTGGCGTTTCGAGCCCCAGCCGGCGGATCGCGTACTCCATGCTCCCGCCTGCGCTCAATGTCGCGCTGGTCGCCACCACGGTTCGCCGCTTTGCGAACAGCTCCTCCCAGAGCCTCGGCCCGACATCCAACGGCGCCGAATGAAACGAGGCCGTGTCGTCGTTCTCCCGCGCGAGCCAGGCGATCGTCTCGTCGCCGGCAGCCTTCATCAGGTCGGCGAAGAAGGCGCGCAACTCCTCGACGCGCCGCGTGGCCGAATCGATCTCGCCGGCCAGCACGTCGCCTTCCTCGGCTGCCGCCGTGGCTGCAACGGCTCGCGCGGCGCCGGCGGCAGCCGTCAGCGCCTCGCGCAGCGCCCGATCGAGCTCGCCCCAGGCAAGCTCGGCGGCCGTCCACGATTCCCGCGCGCGAACGGCGGGCGCCACCAACAACCGATCGTCCTCTCCGCGCGGCACTTCGCGCAGGAGCGTCGAGAAGGCGGGCAGCAGCATCCCCTGGGCGCGAGCGACCGCCTCCTCCAGCGCCTTCCCCGCCGCCTTGACGCTCGTCTCGGGGAAACCCTTGAGCAACGCCGCGACGCCGCCCTCCCGGCTCTCCCGCGAACCGCGACGGTGCAGACCTTCGAGTGCGTCCGCCAGCAACCGCCGGCTGACCGAGCCTCCGAACTGGCGCGTCGCCGTCTCCTCCAGGTTGTGCGCCTCGTCGACCACCAGGTGGTCGAACGGCGGCAGCGCGCTACCGCCCGTGGCAAGGTCCGCCAGCAGCAGCGCGTGGTTCACGATCAGGATGTGCGCCGACTCGGCCGCTTTCCGCGCCCGGACCAGGAAGCATTGCCCGTCGCGCACGAAGCGGTTCGGCTTCGCCAGGCAATCCGTGTCCTGCGCTGACAGCCGTTGCCACGTTGCCGCCTCCCGCGGGCCGAGGCGCAGCTCCGAACGGTCGCCGGTCTCCGTGTCCGGCAGCCAGAGCAGCAGCGACGACGCCAGCTCGGCGAAATCGGGGTCCCCCAGGCTCGCGCCGTAGCCGGCGAAAAACCGCCGCACGCAAAGGTAGTTCGAGCGCCCCTTGAGCACGCTCGCGCGCAGCTCGCCCTCCTCGGCGATGACACCCGCCGCCTTCAGCATGCGCCGCAAAGCGGGGATGTCCTTGGCCAGGAGCTGCTCTTGCAGGTTGATGGTGTTCGTCGAGACGACCACCCGCTCGCCGTTTCGCAACGCGTGGAGCGCCGCCGGGACGAGGTAGGCGAGCGACTTGCCCACGCCCGTCCCCGCCTCGATCATCCAGTGCCCGCCGTCGGACATGGCGGATTGCACGGCCTCGGCCATCTCGATCTGCTCCGGCCGCTCCTCGAATGCTTCGAACACGGGGCCAGCCGCGGCGAACACAGCTCGCACCTCGTCCGCGCTGATCGGCAGCGCCGGTTCGCGCCTCGCCAGCGCCGGGTAGTCCGGCGCCGGCCTGGGAAGCGGCAGAGCGTGGGCGGAGGGCGCACCGGATTGCCACGTCTCGCCTCCAACCAGCGCCGCCAGCGCCGTGTCGCGAACGGCAACAACCCCTGCCAGGTCCGCCCGCGTTGCCTCGGGCAGGGCGTCGAGCCTTCGGTTCAGCTCCAGGAAGACGCGTCCCGCCGCGCGCGCATCCGGCAGGGCACGATGGTGCTCGCCTATCTCGATGCCCAGCTCGCGCGCGACGTCGGCGAGGCCCGCGGGGCCGGCGCCCGCCAGCAAGAGCCGCGCCAGCTCCGCCGTGTCGAGCGCCGTGACGCGCGCCAGATCTATCCCCTCGCGGCGCAGATACCCGAGGTCAAATCCAAGGTTGTGCCCCACGACAACGCTGCCGCCCAGGAACGCCTCGATCTCGCCGGCCACCCCGGCGATCGCGGGCGCGCCCCGCACCATCTCGTCGCTCAGTCCCGTGAGCTTCGAAACGAAATACGGGATCTCGCGGCCCGGGTTCACGAGGGTTTCGAACACGGCCATTTCGTCCCCGTTCGCGGCGAAGCGCACCGCCGCGATCTCGGTGATCCGGTCGCGCTCCGGGTCGAGCCCGGTCGTCTCGATGTCAATGGCTACGAACGAAATCAGGTCGAACATCCGTGCGAGTCGTCACAGTCTATCCCGCCCTCGCGTTCTACCGCGAGCCGCGAGCATAATGCGAGGACCGATCCGCCCCACCCTGGGCCGGCGCCGCGCCACCTGCTGACGCGCGCCCTCGGGAGGGGTATACAAGGGTTTGTCAGGGGCCGCCGGGCGCCCGCGTAACACCCGGGAACCGCGGCCAGGATCTCGCCACTGGAGGGTGCTCGCCTATGAAAGCCTATGCAACCGAGGACATCCGCAACGTTGTCCTCATGGGTCACGGGAGCGTCGGCAAGACGATGCTCTGCGAATCAGCGTTGTTCGAGAGCGGCGCCATCACCCGCTTCGGCACGATCGAGGACCAGAACACGGTCAGCGACTACGACGAGGACGAGCACAAGCGAAAGTTCTCGCTCAACCTCTCGATCGTTCCCGTGCAGTGGGAAGGGCGGAAGATCAACTTCATCGACACGCCGGGCTACGCCGACTTCGTCTCCGAAGTCATCTGTGGCGCGCACGCGGCCGACATGGCGCTCGTCGTCGTCGACGCCGTCTCCGGGCCAGAGGTGGGCACCGACCGTGCCTGGCAGATCGCCGAGCGCTTGAAGCTGCCGCGGATGATCGTGGTCAACCGAATGGACCGCGAAAACGCGAACTTCGAACACGTCCTCGAGCAGCTTCGCCGCCGCTGGGGCCCGAAGGTCACCCCGCTCCAGGTGCCCATCGGCGCCCACACCACCTTCGAGGGCGTCGTCGACCTCCTGCACGGCAAAGCCTACTTCGGCGAGCAGGCCGAAGAGCGAGAGATCCCGGAGTCCTTCCGGGCAGAGGCGGACCAGCTCCGCTCCCAGCTCATCGAGGCGATCGTCGAAACCGACGAAGACCTCATGGCCAAATACTTCGCCGACGAAGAGCTAACCGAGGACGACCTCCGCAAGGTGCTCCACGGCGGCCTCGACCACGGCCTCATCATCCCCGTCGTCTGCACCTCGGCGGTCCGCCAGATCGGCGTGCGCACCCTGCTCCACAACATCGTCTTCAGTGGCCCCTCGCCGCTCGAACGCGATCCCTACGTTGCCGAAGATGGCAAGGAGCTCGCCGCCAACCCGGCCGGGTCGCCGGTCGCGATGGTGTTCAAGACCGCCGCCGACCCCTACGTCGGCCGCCTTACCTACCTCCGCGTCATCAGCGGCACCATCAAGTCCGACACCCACCTCTGGAACGCGAACAAGGGCGCCGACGAGCGCCTGGGCACGCTCTACGTCCAGCGCGGGAAAGACCAGGATCCCGTTCCCGAGCTTGCCGCCGGCGACATCGGCGCGGTCGCCAAGCTCGCCCACACCTCGACCGGCGACACCCTCACCTCCAAAGAGGCGCAGGTGACCCTCCCGCCGATCCAGTTCCCGAATCCCGTCCACAGCATGGCCGTGCGACCCGCCTCCAAGGCCTCCGTCGACAAGCTTGGCCCCAGCCTCCAACGGCTGGTCGAAGAGGATCCCGGCCTGCGCGTCAGCCGCGACGAGTCCTCGGGCGAGATCATCCTCGCCGGTCTCGGCGACGCCCACCTCGACGTCACCATCGAGCGCCTCAAGCGCAAATTCAACGTCGAAGTCGATCTCAGCGTCCCGCGCGTCCCCTACCGCGAAACCGTCGTCAAGAAGGGCGGCGCCGACTACACGCATAAGAAACAGACCGGCGGCCACGGCCAGTACGCCCGCGTCGCGATCAACATCCAGCCGCGCGAGCGCGGCGCCGGCCTGCAATTCACGCAGCAGGTGGTTGGCGGGGCCGTCCCGAAGGAGTTCATCCCCGCGGTCGAGAAGGGCATCGTCGAGGCAGCGCGCGAAGGAGTGGTCGCCGGCTACGAGCTCACCGACTGCGAGGTAATCCTCGTCGACGGCAAGCATCACCCCGTGGACTCGAGCGAAATGGCGTTCAAGCTCGCCGCTTCGCAGGCTCTCAAGGAAGCCGTCGCCAACGCCGGACCGACGTTGCTCGAGCCGATCATGACCATCCGCGTGCAGGCCCCGGAGGAGTTCGCCGGCGACGTCGTCAGCGACCTCAACACCAAGCGCGCGAAGATCCACGGCATCAATCCCGACGGCGGCATGAGCCACGTCGAAGCCGAGGTTCCGCTCGCCGAAATCCAGCGCTATGCCTCCGACCTGCGCTCAATCACCCAGGGCCGCGGCGGCTTCGAGCTCGAGTTCGACCACTACGGCGAGGTTCCCGGCCAGCTCGCCCAGAAGGTCATCGCAGACCACAAGAAGGCGCTCGAAGACGCCCACGCGCACTGATGGCGCCCGTTGCCGTGGGCAGCAGCCTCATCCCGAGGCCCGACCTGTAGGGAGGGCGTGGCGCCTTCCAGTCCGGAGCCGGCTCCGCCCCTGGCGCCCGCGTCGCGCCTTGCGCCTTGCGCCTTACGCCTCCTACGGTGAGTCGCTCGCGACCGCCGGGGCGACCACGTGGTACGTCTTCCCCCCGGCCGAGTCGCTCAGGTTGGTCGCCGTCACCGTCACCTTGAACGGTGAGCCGCTCCCCAGCAGCGGCTCGATCCAGACCGTCCCCGTCGAGATGCCAGGCGGGAGGAGCGCCGGGTCCAGCGTGATCATGAGGACGCTGTCGTAACCCTTCTGGGCCACCCGAGGACTCGTCGTCGTCGCCGGCTGCAGGACCACGTCCGTCTCCTTGCCGATTGCCACGCCGCCGTCGAGCGTGCGCGCCGGCGGGTCCGACGGATGCCGCACCGCGATCCAGTTGTCTGACGTCCGCACCCGGAAGGGCGCGATCCACGTGCCGCCATTCTTCACCGTCACCGTCACGCTCGTCGCCGAACCGTCCCCGTTCGCGATCAGGCTGGCCGCCGTTGGCCCCGTGAACTGGATGCGCGGGTCGCCAAGCAGCTTGCCGAGCCACGAAGGGTCCGTCGGGGGTGTGGTGTCGTGGTGCACCGGCACGGGCGGCGACGCCTGGGGGAAGCTCGTTGGAAAGTCCATCAGCGGGCAGCCGCCGCTGAACCCGTCGTTCTCGCAGGCCGAGAAGTTCGCCGGCGCGAACGCCGCCGCCACTTCGGGCTTCGAAAAGTCCGGCATGTTGAACACCTGCGGCAACCACATCCGCCCGGTGGGATCCACCACGGGGGGTGTCCCGGATGGCGGTCCGGTCACGGGCGTCGGCGTCGGACTCGGCGTTGGTGTCGGTGTCGAACCTGGCGGCGGCGCGGGCGCGAGGAACTGGTCCGCCATCCAGCCGTCGCCATTCGTCGTGTGCACGTTCCACCAGAAATACCCGCTCCCCGACTGTGGCCCGCCAACGATCGTCACGCGCGTCCCGTCGGGGAAGCAGTAGATCGCCGGCTGCGAGATCGACGGCGTGGGCCGCAGGTTCGTGCAGCCGCCGTTCCCGTTGACCACGGCCACGTCCCCCGGTGAAAACCGTGGCCCCGTCGTATCCGCCACCAGCTGCGCCGTGCTTGCCGTCCGCAGCTTCGGCGGGAAGCGCATGCAGCCGTACACGAGCTCCGTGTACGTGTAGTCGCCGCGTTGGAAGCGCGGGCCCGCGCCCGTGTCCTGGTAGCTCGGGGCCGAAGGGTCGTAGCAATGGAAGATGAAGCTCGTGCCCGCGCCGCGGAGCGGGTCCCGGTCGGGGTTCAGCGGGTGGTTGATGAACGCGAACCCGTTGTAACTCCAGATCGCGTAGTACCAGTCCTCGAGGGCGGTCGGATCGCCGTTCCCGGCGATCGGGCGATTGGCCGGTGCGCCGTTCCATTTATCCGCCAGGATCTGAACGCCCGCCGCGATATTGAACAGGGGATCGGTGCCGATGGCCGCCTGCCGCGCACTCGGCACCCCCGGCTCCCGCGCCGGCGGGACCCCCAGGTGCCCCATCCCGGAGGTGATTTGCCCGATTCCGTAGCCGCAGTCGCCCGAAACGAGCGTCGGTCCCACCTGGCCGTAGAGCACCTGGTTGGCCGCGTTCGCCCAGCCCGACTCGTTCCAGGCGATCGACTTGTACACGGAAGGCGGGATGACGTTGGCCGTGCTCTCTCCCGTCCGGCTC
>JAKALX010000185.1 GCA_021823905.1 Chloroflexota bacterium
GGCGAACTTCGTGCCGCAGGTGATCGTCGCCGCGTCATACGTTGCGCCCTGGCCCTGGCGCGCCGCCGCGGCTTCCTTCGTGTCGTTGAACATGACGACGCGCACGGGCAGCACCTTGAGCTCGATCCCGAGGAGCTTCCTGGCCATCCGATCGTACGTGTCGAGACCGGCCTTCAGGTAGGTGTTCGCGAGCGCCTGCTGGTCGCCGTGGTAGTAGATCACCATTACGTCGCTCTGCGCGGTCTTCCAGTCCTGGCCGGACGGAAGGAAGACGAACTTCTGGTCGACGGTCGAGGTCTTCTTGCCGTCGGCGGTGGTCAGCTCCCAGTGCCAGGTGAATTCGCTGCCGACCGGGATGTACTTCGTGCCGGAGTTGGTGTCGACAACGACCGAGGTCGAGATGTTCTTGCCGGGCTGGAAGTCGGTCGGTTTGCCGAGTGCGGTGCTGGCCGACCCCGTGATGGCGTAGGCGAGGCTGGCATCTGTAATGTCGGTGTCGGCGTGGGCTGTGACTTTGAACGTGAGCTTCGTCGGGTAGCCGTTCTCGACCGTCGCGAAATCCACCGCGGCGTCGGCGCGGGCGGTTGCGCGCGGGAGAGCGAGCGCGCCCCCGGCAAGGATCGCGGAGACCACGAGGGCCAGGGCCAGGGATCGGGTCATGCGGTTTCGCCCACCTGCGATTTGAGGTACGCCTCGATGAATCCGTCGATCTCGCCATCAAGGACGGCGAGCGTATCACTCGTTTCGTAGTCCGTCCGGTGGTCCTTAATCATTTTGTACGGATGGAGGACATAGGAGCGGATCTGATTGCCCCAGCCCATGTCCACGTGCTGGCCCTTGAGCCGTGCACGTTCCTCCTCCTGGCGCAGGAGCTCGCGCTCGAGCAGGCGCGACTGGAGCACCTTCATCGCGCTGTCGCGGTTCCGGCCCTGGGAGCGCTCGTTCTGGCAGGTGACGACGATCCCCGTCGGGATGTGCGTCAGGCGGACGGCCGTGGAGTTCTTCTGGACGTTCTGGCCGCCCGCGCCGCTGGAACGGAACACGTCGATCCGGACGTCGTCCGGGTCGACCTCGATCTCGCCGGTCTCCTCGACTTCCGGAAGCACCTCGACTTTCGCGAAGCTTGTGTGCCGTGCGTGCGACGAATCGAATGGCGACTGGCGGACGAGCCGGTGCACTCCGCGCTCGCTCTTCAGGTAGCCGTAGGCGTAGGGGCCCGTGAACTCGATCGTGGCGCTCTTGATGCCCGCTTCCTCGCCCTCCATCGTGTCGAGGATTTCGACACCCAGGCGCCGCCGCTCGCCCCAGCGCAGGTACATCCGCAGGAGCATCTCCGCCCAGTCCTGGGACTCGGTGCCGCCGGCGCCGGCGTGAACGGCGAGGATCGCGTTGCGGTTGTCGTACTCGCCCGAGAGGTGGAGCTGGAATTCGAGATCCGTGAGCTGCTTCTCGGCCGCGTCCAGCTCTTCGCGAGCGGCGGCCTCGACCGAGTCGTCAGACTCCGCCATGGCGAGCTCGATGATCTCAACGACGTCGCGGACCCGCCGCTCGAGGCCACGCCAGGTCTCGATGCGGCCGCGCAACTCGGCGATCTGCTGCATGGTGTTCCGGGCGGCCTCGGGATCGTCCCAGAAGGATGGTTTGCTGGAGTCAGCTTCGAGCTCGGCTACCCTCGCTTCGTCGTTGGCGAGGTCAAAGTCGCACCAGGATGTCGGAGATGCGCTGGAGCAGGGCGTTGGCCCGGGAAAGCGTTTCGTGCATGGAGTCAGTGTAGCGGGGCAGGCGGGAAGGCTCTAATCTGGAAGTACATGCATATGCATGTCATGGAGGCCACGATGCGGACGACGATCGAGCTCGACGAGGGGCAGCTCTCGAAGCTGAGGACCCTCGCCGCCCAGCGTGGTGAGAAGGGCTACTCGAGGATCATCTCGGAGGCCCTCGCGCGCTACTTCGTGGAGCTGAGCGACGAAGAGCTGGAAGAGCGGCGGCGAGTCGTCGCGCAGCTCCGCGGCAGTCTGAGTGATGAAGAGGCGGAAGAAGCGCGGCGTATCATCCGCGAGCTTCGCGAAAACTGGCGTTGACGTGATCCTCGACAGCGACGTGCTGATCGATTTCCTGAACGGCCGGGCGTCCGTGGAGCTTGTGGCAGCCATCGAGTCCGGTCGCTTGCTCACCACTACCATCTCGCTCTTCGAAGTCCTCAGGGGGACGGCCGGCGCCAGGCGTAGCCGCGAAATGACCCGCGTGTTCGAACTCGTGGAACAGCTGCCACTCACGTCGTCGGCCGCGACGCGCGCCGCGGAGATCGACCAGCAACTGCGTGCCCTCGGGCAGCGACTCGACACGGCGGACACGCTCATCGCGGGAATCGCGCTTGCGAACGACCTGCCCGTTGTCACCCGCAACCGCCGCCCCTTCGATCGCATCCCCGGCCTCGTGATCGAGGAGATCTAGCTCCGCGCGAGTTCTGCCGCTCGCACTGTGTTCACCAACAGCATCGCGCGCGTCATCGGGCCGACGCCACCCGGCACCGGTGTGATCCAGGACGCTTTCTCCTTCAACGCCGGGAAATCCGAGTCGCCGACCAGCCGCCAGCCGCGTTTGCGCGTCGCGTCGTCAATCCGGTTCGTGCCCACGTCGACCACCACGACGCCTTCGCGCACCATGCCGGCCGTCAGCGTGTTCGGCCGGCCAGCGGCCATCACGACGATGTCGGCCTCGCGCGTGAACCGCCCGATGTCGGGCGTGGCGGTGTGGCAGATCGTTACCGTCGCGTTCGCGCCCTTCGCCTTGTTCGAAAGCAACACCGCCAGCGGCCGGCCCACGAGCGTCGAACGGCCAACGATCACGACGTGCTTCCCGGCTGGGTCGTTCCCCGTCCGATTCAGCAGCTCCATGACGCCGTTCGGCGTGCAGGGGATGGCGCCCGTCAATTCGCCGCGCAGGACGCGCCCCAGGTTCGAGGGATGCAGGCCGTCCGCGTCTTTTTTCGGCTCGATCGCATCGATGACCGACTGCTCGTCGATCTGCTTTGGCATCGGCAGTTGCGGGAGAATGGCGTTGAAGCGCGGGTCGGCGTTGAGCTGGGCAACAAGCGCGAGCACCTCCGCCTGGCTCGTTTCGGGCGGCAGATGAAACGTCTCGGAGAAGATCCCGACCTCGGTGCAGTCCTTCGTCTTCCCCGCGACGTAGCTCACCGATCCGGGGTCGTTGCCGACGAGGATCACCGCCAGCCCGGGCGAGATGCCTCGCTGCTTGAGCGCCGTAACCCGTTGCGTCACTTCCGCGCGTATCGCTGCCGCGATCGCTTCGCCGTCGATGAGTTGAGCTGTCACCCCCCTAGAGTACGAGGCAGGGCGGGCGAAGCGCCAAGCGCGGACGCGGGCGCTCCCGTACGATTTCTCGCATGGCGACTAAGTTTGCCGTTGGCATCGACATCATCGAGATCGATCGCGTGGCCGACGTGATCGCCCGGCACGGCGACAAGTTCCTGCGCCGCGTCTACACCGACGACGAGATCACGCACTGCCGCGGGCGTGTCCAGGAGCTGGCGGCGCGCTTCGCTGCCAAGGAAGCCGTCATGAAGGCGCTTGGCACCGGCGTTCGCGGCGTCGGCTGGCGGGACATCGAAGTCCTGCCCAACCGGCGGGGCAAACCGTTGGTGTTCCTCTACGGCCGAGGCGCGGCGCGGGCCGAACGGATCGAGCTGCGCGGGCTGGAGATCTCGCTCACGCACTCGAAGGAATACGCCATTGCTTCCGTCGTCGGGGAGCGTGCGCTGACCGAGTTCGAAGACACGCCGCGCCGGGGCGAGAACGCCCTCCGGCTGATCCGGGAGAAAGGGCTGCGATGAAGCTGGTGACAGTGGCACAGATGCGGGAGCTCGAGCAGGCGGCAATCGCCGCCGGGAGCTCCGAGGCGCAGCTCATGGACGAGGCGGGCCTTGCCGTTGCACAGGAGGCCTGGATGCTCCTGGGAACGCTCGAGGGGCGGCGCATTGTCGTCCTCGCCGGGCCGGGGAATAACGGCGGCGACGGCTTCGTCGCCGCGCGCCACCTTGCCGACTGGGGTGCGGAACTGCTGGTCTATACGCCCGTCGAGCCGCGCGATCTTTCGTTTCGCGATGCGATGATCGAGCACGGGGTCGCCGTGGGCGCCGGGACGGACGACCCGGAAGGCCAGCGGCTCGCGCAGGTGCTCGGCAGCTGCGACCTGGTCGTCGACGCGCTCCTGGGAATCGGCCAGCGCACCGGGATCGACCCGGGGCAGCCGATCGGCCGGGCGCTCATTATGCTCGGCGAGGCGCGGCGGGGGTATTCGCCGCCGAAGCTCGTGGCCGTCGATCTCCCGACCGGAATCGACGCCGACTCCGGCGCCGCGGATCCGCTGACCGTAGAGCCGGATCTGACCGTGACGTTCGGCCTGCCGAAGGTTGGCATGTACCAGGCGCCCGCGAGCGGCCTGCTCGGGCGCGTCCAGGTCATCGACATCGGCATTCCGCGGGCGGCCCAGGAGCAGGTGCAACTGGAGCTGATGACCGCGAAGTCGGCGCGGGCGCTGCTGCCGCCGCGGCCAGAGGACGGGAACAAGGGAACGTTTGGCAAGCTGGTTGTGATTGGCGGCTCGGCACGTTACGTCGGCGCTCCCCGGCTCGCCGCGACGGGCGCCTATCGTGCTGGCGCCGGCCTCGTCACCATCGCCTGCCCGAAGGGGATCATTCCCGCGCTGGCGGCTGGCATCGCGGAAGAGACCTGGCTGCCGCAGGATGAATCGGACACGGGGACGCTGCCGGGGAGCGCGGCCCTTTCGCTGCGGAAGGACCTGGCCGGCTACGATGCGGCCGTGTTCGGGCCCGGCCTGGGCGACAACGACGGCACGCGCGCCCTGACCTGGGCGCTGCTGCCGGACCTGGGCGGCCTCGCCCGGGGCGTGGTCATCGACGCCGACGCGCTGAACGCCCTGGCGAGCATGGGCGACGCGCCGGAACGGGTGCCGTCGAACGCCGTGCTCACGCCGCATCCTGGCGAGCTCGCCCGGCTCCTCGAGACGACGGTTGCCGACGTCCAGTCACGCAGGCTGTCGGCCGCCCAGGAAGCTGCCGCGCGCTTTGGCTGCACGGTCGTCCTCAAGGGGGCGCACACGGTGGTCGCCCAGCCCGGCGGCGAGACTCGGTTGAGCCCGTTCGCCAATCCGCTTCTCGCAACGGCCGGCTCCGGCGACGTTCTCGCCGGGATGATCGGGGCCTACCTGGCACAGGGCCTGGAGCCTTTCGCGGCCGCCTTTCTGGGTGTCTACATGCACGGCGCGGTGGGCGAAGCGCTGCGCACGGAAATGGGCGATTCCGGGCTGCTGGCCGGCGACATTGCCGCGAATCTGCCTCGCGTTGTCCGGGACATAGCGACCGCCTGATGTACACTGCCGGAGTCATGCACATGGCTGGAATCGCGATTTGACCAGGGTTGTCGTTACCGGGATCGGGATGATCAGCGCCCTCGGCCACAACGCCTGCGAGAACTGGGATGCGATGGTCGCGGGCCGTTCGGGCATCCGCCGGATCACCCTCTTTGACCCCGAAGGCTATGATTCCCAGGTTGCCGGCGAGGTCAAGGATTTCGACCCCGGCAAGTACATGGACCGCAAGGAAGCGCGGCGCGCGGATCGTGTCACGCAGTTCGCGTTTGTTGCGGCGAACGAGGCCCTCGCCCAGAGCCGCTACGACACCTCGGCGGACGACGGCAACGACTTCGCCGTCATCATGGGTACCGCGATCGGCGGCGTAACCACCCTGATGGCCGAATACGACACCCTTCGCGAAAAGGGCCCCGGCCGCGTAAGTCCGTTCCTGATGCCGATGATGCTGAGCGACATGTCGAGCGGCCAGCTGAGCATCAAGCTCGGCGCGAAGGCCGTGAACTACGCTCTCATCAGCGCCTGCGCCAGCGGCGCCGACAGTATTGGCGAAGCCGCGAACATCATCCGCCGGGGCGACGCGCGGATCGCGGTTGCCGGCGGCACCGAGGCCGCCATCACGCCGATCTGCATGGCCGGCTTCTCCGCGGCGAAGGCGCTGACGACCCGCAACGACGACCCCGCGACCGCTTCGCGGCCATTCGACGCGACCCGCGACGGGTTCATCATGGCGGAAGGCGCCGGCGCGCTCGTTCTCGAATCCGAGGAGCACGCCCTTGCGCGCGGCGCGACAATTCTTGTCGAGCTGGCGGGCTACGGTGCCACCAGCGATGCCTTCCACATCACCCAGCCCGACGAGCAGGGCGACGGCGCCGCCCGCGCCATGCGGAAGGCGCTCGCCCACGCCGGTCTCAAGCCCGATGACATCAGTTACTTGAACGCCCACGGCACGTCGACGGCGATGAACGACAAGCTCGAAACGCTGGCGATCAAGAAGGTCTTCGGCGACTACGCCTATTCGCTACCGATCAGCTCGACGAAGTCGATGACCGGTCACCTCCTCGGCGCGGCGGGCGCTGTCGAGGCAGCGGCCTCGGTGCTGGCAATCCAGAACGGGATCATCCCGCCGACGGCCAACTACCAGAACCCGGACCCGGATTGCGACCTCGACTACGTCCCGAATGTGGCCCGGCCGGCGTCGATCGAAGCCGTGATGACGAACTCGCTGGGATTCGGCGGCCACAACGCCAGCCTCGTGTTCCGCCGCTATCGGCCGGAGCGGTGACCCCGGCGATCGGGCGGGTCCAGGCGCGCTGGCGCCTCCGCGACCCGCACGCGCACCAGAACGGCATCGCCAACTTCCCGCCCGTTGTCGCGACGGTCCTTGCGGCGCGGGGCATCACCGAGCGCGCCCAGGCCGACCTCTTTTACAAGCCGCATTTAGCGCCCGACCACGACCCGCTCGAACTGCCCGGGATGCTGGATGCGATCATCAGGGTCCGGCGCGCGATCGCCGACAACGAGACCATCGCGCTCTTCGGCGACTTCGACGTCGACGGCGTGACGTCGGTGGCGCTGCTTCATATCGCCCTGCGCAGGCTCGGCGCGACGACGATCAGTTATATCCCCGACCGCTTCGCCGAGGGTTATGGCCTCAACTTCGGCGCTGTGGCGAAGATCCGCGAGCGCAAGGCGGGCCTGCTCGTTACCGCGGACTGCGGCATCAGCTCGGTCAGGGAGGTCGCTTACGC